>CAYNBC010000084.1:0-8488 GCA_964395255.1 uncultured Sphingobacteriales bacterium
GTCTTTATCAGGAAAATAATTTTTATTGTGAAATGTATTGGCAATCAATAGGAAAAAATTAACATCCACATCATTTAGAACACAAACCTCTTCTATTGTCCGGTCGCCAAAGCCCAGTTTGATATTAAATCTTTCGATAACCTTTAGCAAACGGTGGTCATGAAGAATCAAATCTGCCATTTTCATACCGGCAGAAAAAAGATGAATACCCGATATGTGTTTCTTCATTCGAATCAGCTTATTCGTTTAAATAATTTTGAATGCGGGTGGCTATATTCCTGAATTCTTCTTCTGTAAGTTTTAATTTGGGTTTATTAAAGTTGATATCATCCATGCTGTTCAGAGGGATAAGATGTACATGAGCATGGGGCACCTCCAGTCCTACAATGGCAGAACCAACCCTTATGCAGGGGATGGCTTTTGCCAGTGCCTTTGCAATTTTCTTGCATACCAGCATATAACGCTGATACAGGTCATCATCCATTTCAAAGACATTATCAATCTCAGCACGGGGTATTACAAGTGTATGTCCTTTGGCCACCGGGTTAATGTCCAGAAATGCGAAGAATTCTTCATCTTCATAAACCTTATAAGAAGGAATTTCTCCTTTAGCGATTTTTGAAAATATTGTTGACATATTTTTTTCTCTAAATTTAACGAGTTATTTCCAGAATTTCAAGTTTGAGTTTACCGGCAGGAACATCTACCTCGACAATATCACCCACTTCTTTACCCAGCAATGCTTTTCCAATGGGCGACTGAACAGATATTTTACCGGCTTTATGGTCTGCTTCATTTTCCGATACCAGTTGATATTTCATTTCCCTTCCTGTCTTATGATTTTTAATTCTTACAGTAGAAAGGATATAAGCTCTGGAAGTGTTAACACTATTTTCATCAAGAACATGTGCATTGGCAATGATTTCTTCAAGTTGAGCGATTTTCATTTCCAATAAACCCTGAGCATCTTTGGCTGCATCATATTCAGCATTTTCCGACAAATCACCTTTGTCTCGCGCTTCTGCAATCTGGCGTGCAATTTCAGCTCTTTCTTTGGTTTTAAGCCTGTTGAGCTCTTCCTTCAATTTTTTCAATCCTTCGGGGGTATAATAATTTTTTTTTCTCATAATTGGATAATAATTTTTCAGGGTTAAAAAAACCTTTCTATTAAAGTTTTGATGTTAATTGCAATTTCTCTTACAAGACCAGGCTGGCACCAAAGCTATGAATCCCTGAAAAATT
Organism: uncultured Sphingobacteriales bacterium; assembly: GCA_964395255.1. Taxonomy (GTDB): domain Bacteria; phylum Bacteroidota; class Bacteroidia; order CAILMK01; family JAAYUY01; genus CAYNBC01. Next base: position 1,243 of record CAYNBC010000084.1, read on the forward strand.
CATAGTAGCCCGGTATGAATATTCTACAGTAAAATGCTTATTTTTTTCCTGACCAAAAGGTATGTTCGCAGAAAAACCAGCTGTAGGACCCAGCATTACTGTCGAACGGGTTTCTTTGGAGAAGATTCCTTTTTCATAAACATAACCGCCCCGTAATAATAGAATTCTTTTCAAATTATATTCAACACCAAAACGAAACTGGTCATTGGTAAAACTATTGGAAGTAAAGTTAGCAGCAATTGTTAGTCGCTGGGTTGCAGCTTCATTTAAATAAAATTCCTGACCAAAGCCAATATTCAATAATGTAGGCAATTCAAAGGCGGAAGAACGAGTATTAACACTTAAAGTAACATCAGAGCCTTCGAAGGAACCTCTTCGTGTCAAACCGTCACCGCTAAAACGCATGGGAGTACCCACATTTCGAAGAGATATTCCAAAATGGGTTCTTTGTTTTTCTTCATCTCCGGCAATATCGGTAAAATATTGAAGACCTGCATCAATGCAAAACCCTGAAGCACTGGCATCGGGAATAGATTCGGATATTATCCTGAATGTAATTCCAGTACGGATACGGTTAGAGAATTTATGAGCATAGGAGACACCAATATTGGTAAAGGCAGGGCTATAAGTACCCAGGCCTCCTTCAGGATTATCAACAGTAGTAACCTCAATATCACCGAAATCAAAAGACATAATACTTATTCCCAGAGCATCATTGCCTTCCTCACCCATTGTCTGTGCAAAGCCAAATGCATTGATATAAATATCCGATCCGGACAGCCATGAAGTACGGGTAAAAATGAATTCAGTACGGGGAATATTTAAGATACCTGCAGGATTGAAACGCATGGCTTCCACACCAGCGATACCGGATGTAAAAGCACCTCCCCAGCCACTACTCCGGGCCCAGGGGTTGATAAGTAATTCGGTAGCACCTGCCTGACCCACACGGTCAGGGTTTCCGGCTTTTACTTGAACATTTAGGATGAAACAAAAGGAAAATCCAATCAACAATAATTTTTTCATATCTCGTAATTTATACTTTATTAAAAAGTATCCAGATCAATAGGACGCATTATACCAAACCATTTTAATGTTTTACTTCCCAGTTCGTAACCATCGATATAAATGATGTATAATCCACTGGCAACAGGAATTCCTGCATGATTTTTCAAATCCCAGTCAAGGTATGGTTTATGATTGTCATCGGTTTCGTCTTTAGTGAATTTCCTTACCAGTGCACCACTCAAGGTATAAATGTAAATATCGCATTTTTTGGGTAGGTTAATAATACGAACACGGTTGTCAAGCTGGTTCTTTTCATATTCATTAAAGCCATAGTAAGGATTGGGAACAATATTGATATTTTCCATTGCATTTTTACCAATGTCTTCCGAATTAACCATGGCAATAGGCGAAGTGCTGAACCGATAGTAAGGAACGTTGTTATTTTCAGGATTATCCGATGTTTGATATTCAGCGTAAGGATTTTTAATCCGGATACGAACACGGGTTTCTGTTGGAATAAGCCCATCTTTCAAAGGTTTCAGTTCATTGGGATAGGCAACAACCGGTAACATGACATACATGCATTGCGACCAGAAAAAGATACCTTCGGATGTGGATAATTTATAATTCCTGGATTTAAAATAATTAAGATAATCTTCACCGTGATCGTATGGCCCTGGATTACCTTTATATTGCTTTAAGGCTTCACTGTCCATGATATAAATCCAGTGTTTACCACCCCAGAGGTATTTATCAATTTCATAATGGGAAGCGGCTGGGTTCTGGTAGGCATAAGTGGGGTTCCATATCATATCAGCACCATTTTCCTCTTTGAGATAACTATCCTCACCAAAAATGATATTCATTCTTTCACCTGTTTCGAGATTGATAGCATAACCCGGGAACCAGGAACGACCTCTTTCATTTTCGTCATAGATAGGATTTCCGTTGGCATCAACCTGACCTGTCCATGATTTGTGGTCACGAATAGTAAATTTGGGTACATTTCCTTCACTCAATTTATCATCTTCGCTCATTTCAATCACAATACACTGTGTCCAGTATTTTTTATCATGGATACCTTTATCGGTAAACACAAGGTCAATACTGTTGAGTCTTTCCAGTTTAACATCTTTGCTACGGGAAGCGCCAAAAGCAGGTCCGAAGGTATAATATCCATTATAAACACCCGAACGGGCTACCAGTGGATAAGGAGCTATGATGCCACCCAGTACTTTTTCATAAATTTCATCAGGGTCAAGATATTGACCAGTACTTTCATCTTTGTAATCATCCATGGCATCGTCAACCTGTCCATCCCCATTGACATCCAGTTTACCTGAACGGATCCAGTTATAAGGCCAGGGGGCCATGCTGGATGTACTATTTTCACCATCTGGTACACCGGTTAGCCAGGCCTTAGAAACATCATCGTATTCAATAGAGGCTTCCAGAAATCCATTATCTTCAGTGAGAGTATCCGTAGTAGGCCCAACCACTTTGTCAATTTTAACAGCAAGACCCCATTCAGGGAAAATTTGTTCATAGTCGACTCCGTAAAAAGTATCAGCCACTTTTGTTTCGACAGGTGCTGGAGATAATTTTGTTAATACCCAGCGAGGTTTAGCAGTATTAAAAGTGCTATCAATAAATCTTAATTCAAAATCAGCGTGAGGTACTTTGATGGGGTCGTAAACAAATACATTGATAGGACCATGGCCGGATTGATAAACAGGATGAGCCATTTTAGAATTTTCTAACAAATAATCAATGGAAGATTGTGTAAGTTCCAGAATTTGTCCTCCATTACCCTGTCCTTCAATTCTTGTAATTTCAGGACCATCTCCATAATCACTATTGAGCTCGGTACCATTAAATTCTATATTATTTTTATGAGGAATACCTGTATAAACCTTAATATTTTTCCTTCCTGCCAGATATTGTGTTGGTTCGTCAGGGTCAAGAGCATTGGCATAAGCCAGAACCAGAAAATAATAAGGCTTGTAGTTGACAAGCTGGGACTCCCCGGATGAAAAAGCATCCTGTGTTATTTCAAAAGTATGTTTGATACCCAGGTCCCCATTGGCATCAACCTTTTCGGTGGGTACAACTCCCAGACCCGGTACATAATCGCGGTTAACCAGTTGTGTAACACCATCTTTAATATCTACCCTTGCTACCAGTCGTGCTTTGTCGGGATTATCCAGTTCACCTGTTGTAACATTGGCATCTTTCAACTGGAAAATCTGATAACCCTGGAATTTATAATAAAGATAAGTTCCTTTTTCCGAAACAATACTATCATAATATCTCTCAATTTTCAAGGTATTTTCAAGAGAAAGTATCAATTTTCTATCCAATTCCTGGATGGTAACATCAGGAGCATCAGGACCATCAAGCAGTTTAAAATTGTTGTTGTAAAGTTTTTGAGCCTTATCATCAGCAATAAGGAGCAAGTCGTACGAGCCGGTATTACCTCCGGTAGTAGCACGAGCCCAAACAACACCTACAGTTATATAATTAATGGCTCCGGGTTTAAGCGTAAAAGGACCTGCACTCTGAAGGAATCTTCTGTCATGAGGTGAGTTGCCAGCTGAAGCTTCATTCCATGCAGGATAAGGTTTTCGTGGGTCATCCGGAAACATATAATTGACTACTCGATCTTCCCAGATGTCGTTAAAGCCATCCCCTCCATATCGCATCTTTTGCCCGTTTTTGAACCTTCCTGTTAAATAATAATAGTAATGAATACCTTCACTTGGATTTCCTTTCAAACTGAAGTCATTGTTGTAATAAACAAATTTGGACATGATAATTTCCTCTCCCGGTTCGTCAATTTCACCGTCTTTGTCATTATCCACACCGTCATTGGGGTCTGCCAGAGGGCCCTGGAAAAAGTCAACACCAACAGAAGGAGGATTGGCACCATAACCCATAATTCCTTCATCAAAATCATCACCGTTATAGCAAATACCCAGAGAACGGGTTGAATCACAACCCACATAATCATCATAGGCATAACCAAGGTCGGGGTCAACCCACTGGCCGAAATAAACTTTATTCAGTTTTTCCTTCGAACGGTTAATGATTTTCTGCTGGTAGAAGGTCATATTGTTAATTTCATCGTTGGTGGCAAAAGCAAAGGCCATTGTATGAATTTCAAGGCCAATGGCCAGAGCATCCGTTTCAGTATGAGCATTTCCTTTATCGTTGTAAACAAACCAGAGAGTCTGGTCACCCAGTACATCAGGATAATCGCCAAGTGTAGGCTCGTATTCACCATTATTGTTGACATCCACAAAAGGAGCCATATATTTGGCCTGCCCAAGAGCCACATTACCATAGGCTGGCCAATCTCTTATATTGTCTGTTAAAGCGGATTGTCCATTTTCTATGAAGTTATCAATTTCTTCGCGTGTAACCTGGAAAATTTTATCCCATTTAATACACTCTGCCTGGTCAATGGTAGCATCGGTCACGGTCAAAGGACCCGGGAAAAAGTCCCAGCTATTTCCCTGGCGGTAGGTCATGGCTGCTGCCCTGAGGTTGTTTCCATTATCATAACCACCAATCCATAATGCACCAGCAAACAGGGAAGTTCTTCGGGGTTCTCCTTCTTCTGTAACTTTAGGAATTTCATACATGGCAGTACCAATCAAATCCCACCACATATCACCACCATTCATGATACGTGCACGCACATTGTTAATATCCAGATTTGTGGAAGCCGTGGCAGGGTCACATCCTGCTGCCAGGCGCATCACGGGTTTTACCTGGGTTTTTTTCTTGACACCTTCAACATTTTCTTTTGCAAGAGAGAAAGTAACCAGGACAAATGTCAGGAAAATCGAGAGAATATACTTTTTCATAGATAATGAAAATTTTTAATCGTTTAAAAATTAAGAATAGCGCCCAATCTTACAAGTCTTGGAGTTGTATAGTTGCTCGGGCTGTTAACTTTGATGGAATATTGATCTATAAAGGCTTGAGCCAGTGTTGCCTGTTCAATGGTTTTAATACCTACTGATGAAGAAAGGAAACCATCGTCATCGGGGTCTCCTGTATATCGATATACATAAGCAATATTTCTTATGTCAAACAGATTGATAGCCCAGATATATACATTCAGATACATACCTCTGTTAAATGCTGAATTGGATGCTTTTTTGGATTTGAAATAAAAATCCCGGTCAAGTCTCATATCCACATTGAAATACCAGGGGTAGCGCGAGCCGTTGATAGTACCTTTCAGTGTAGCTGATTGCCGTATACCCACACCCACGGTCTCAGTAACATTTCCCTGTCTTGAATATGGTCGTCCACTACGGGCAGTAACAATAAAGTTTATTCCTGTATTTTCAAGAATTTTCTTTCCTTTCTTGGTTACAGGACCATTATAGCGGTTTCCACCAAGATAACGGTAGTCAATAGAAGCATTGATGGTGTGACGGTAATCATTATTTAAGGGGAAAGGTGTTCTTAAATTAGGCTGACCGGCAGAAATCAATCCTGCCTGGCTGGCTTCATTAGAACCGGTACCATCGGCAAATTGAAGTGTGTAGCTTGTTAGTAATTGTAAATTGTTGGTTTTGGTCCGTCTTAAATCATAAGTAATGGAAAGACCTTTTGTTGTTTGAAAATCAATATTGTCAAAGGTCATATAACTTCTTGGATAAGCCTGGTTAATCATACGCACATTAATCTGATTGCGGGTTTCGTTGTAATAGGCATTGATGGAAATAGCAGAATTTCTGCTTATAGCCTGTTTAAATCCAACCTCATACGATGTAATTTGCTGGGGTTTCAGGGCAGCGTTGTTCAGGCTTGATGTCCCTCGCTGCTCCATGTAATAGTAATCATCAATGGTTGTGAAAATCCCTGTAGTTGGTCTTTGAACACGAATGTCATAATTGGCAAAAAAGTTGGCTTCATCTGAAATGGGGAATGAAAAATAAATTCGTGGAGAAATATCCAGTTGAGGTTCATAATCTTTAAATCCATCCTCAGTAATTTTTAGATTTTCTTCATTGCTTTCAACCAGGTATGGTGAAATTTTACCCGTAGCTGTTTCCAGTGCCAGGATATTGGGGTCAGCAACTTCGGCACCCGTTTCATCGTACCATGTATCACCATTTCTGAATCCTACAATTTTACTGGGATTGAATGGGTCATCTACATAAACCACATAATCATCTCCCATATTGCCAGGAATGTTACCCAATTCTGGATTGATGGATTTGACTTCAGCTACCGTCCGGGTAGGATAAAGTGAATATTTGTCTTTCAAAACAGGCTGATTGGCATCAAAGCGGTCAATCCTCAATCCAAGCCTGAAAATCATATCTTTAAAAACAAACTGGTCCTGGATAAATCCAGCCATATAAATGGGATTGATGGGTATGATAGGCCTTTCTTCTTCATTATGCAAGAATTCAAAATAACTGTGTTTTTTACGGTCTTTTTCTCCGGTATAGGTAAATCCGTAATAACCTACATAGCCTTGCTGGAGGAGTTCATCCGGAGCAAACATATCAAGTGAAAACATATCGGGCGAATAACGGTCAATATTGACATAAGTCAGAGCATTGATGGGATTTCCGTAAACATCTTTAGCGCCCATGGATATAAGTTTATTACGGAAATTTTTATCAAAGGTAGTTTGTGAACCATCATCGAGTCTATTATAATTAATGGTATCGAGGAAAGTACCGTCCTCAGCAAAAACAGGTATAGGATTACGGGTATCCAGCTGAAGAATATGGCTGTTCATTAACTGTCTCATCAGTGTCCATAAACCAGTGGCGCCCACGCCAAAATACCTTTGCACTCTTTGTTCATACTCAAATCCAAAAGAAATAGCGTGATTATTCAGGTCGGCCGATACTTTACCTGTAAACCGCACCTGGTCTTCATCGTAAAGTCCATAACTGGAAGCCGGTGAAGCTATATTTGCCCATAAAGAATAAACATTGCCGGGGCCGTCTCCGTTGCGTAAACCACCCAACTGTTGTAATTGGGTGAAAGTTGTGATTTGATTATTTTCCAGTTCAAAAATTTGCTTTGTGTAATTTTCAAAATTGTTGTATCCCCCGGGCGTAAAGGTAAGCAAAGTATCTCTGTAACCCAGAAGCAGATTGGCTCTTTCCAGTTTACCATTTACGGTATCAAAACCATACATATATACAGGTTCATAATATCGTTCGAATTTCCCTACATAGCCATATTCAAAATATTTGTC
>CAYNBC010000085.1:0-8482 GCA_964395255.1 uncultured Sphingobacteriales bacterium
TATTTTTATGCTTTTTTCTCTTGTTATCCCTTTCAATTTTTGCTCAGCCATCTCATGTTGAGATAGTTCAGAGTGAGGGAAAATGGACATTGTTGAAGGATGGGGAACCCTACTACATCAAAGGTATTGGAGGCAAGGAGTTTCTTGACGAGGCCGTTGAAATAGGAGCCAATTCACTGAGAACATGGAGCCTGGATAATGCCCGTGAAATTCTGGATGAAGCCCAGAAACATGGTATGACAGTGATGATGGGTTTGTGGGTAGGTCATGAACGCCATGGTTTTGATTACGATAACGAAGAAGCAGTTCGTGCTCAATTTGAAAGATTCAAAAAAGCAGTAATGAGTCTCAAAGACCATCCGGCTCTTTTAATCTGGTGTATAGGCAATGAAGTTGATTTACAGTACACCAACTTAAAAGTGTGGGATGCCATTAACGATATTTCAAAAATGATTCACGAGCTGGACCCGAACCATCCTACCACAACGGTTACAGCCGGGCTTCATGAACCGGTTTTGAAAGCCATCATGGAAAGAGCTCCAGACCTCGATTTTTATTCAGTAAATACCTATGGTGAAATAGGAACTATCAGGGAAAATCTTGAAAAATTTGGTTACAATGGGCCTTACATTATTTCCGAATGGGGCCCTGACGGGCATTGGGAGGTGCCTAAAACCGCATGGGGGGCTCCTTATGAGCAAACCAGCCATACCAAAGCTTTACTTTATTATTCGCGGTATAAGGAACATATTCTGGCAAACAGAGATCTTTGCCTGGGTTCTTATGTTTTTCTCTGGGGACATAAACAGGAAACAACAACATCATGGTATGGTTTATTTACCCGTGAAGGCTTTAAAACCGAGGCTATTGATTATATTCAAAATTGCTGGACAGGTCACTGGCCTGATAACCGTGCCCCACAGATGGATTCCCTGATTATTGAAGGAAAGGGCAGTAAAAATGTCTATTTAAATTCTTCAGAAAGATATTCTGCTGTTGCCTTTTATTCGGATACTGATTCAAGGAAATTGAAAGTACATTGGGAAATTGTACCGGAAAGTGATGATATCAAGGGTGGGGGAGATTTTGAAAAAAGTCCGGAGCCCATTCCCGGCCTTATCCTGAGGAAAAAAGAAAATAGAATATATTTTAAAGCACCTTCTGAGGAGGGTGCATACAGAATATTTGTTTTTGTCAGGGACCAGGAAAATAAAACAGCTTATGCAAATCTGCCTTTTTATGTCAAACCACGGCCTGCTGGCAGTCCACAGGTTAAAGCTATTGAATTGAAAAAAAGAACTTTAACTATCGATACTAATGACTAAATCGTAATTATGAAATTCTTTACAGGAATATTGCTTTTACTCACTCCCTTTCTGGTAATTTCTCAGGCTAATGAAGATAACATTCTGGATACACTTCCAGCTGTCGAAACGGGCTTGTTTCCCAAAGCTCCCGATGAGCCTCTTTACCGGATAAAAGTGGGTGGGTATTATCGTTTTTTCGGAACCTATACATATATGAAAGAACCTTATCTTTTAAATCCTGTAATCAACGATTATTCAAAAAAAAGGACAATCTTTATCGGTGATGATAGTCAGTTGCCCAACATAACTTTTAACATATCGGGAAGGCCTACAAAGCAAACAGCCTGGGGCTTTGACCTTTATATGTTTCAATTTCTGGATGGAGATATTAAGCCAGCATACAGCATAAAAGTTGCGGAAGCAGACAGACCTAATATTTACAACCCTATTGCAGGAACCCGGCTTGCAGGTCATTTGAATCTTCATCTTGGCATTAATTTATACGGTTCTTTTCATACCTCACTCGGAAGTTTTAATATCAGGTTTGGAGGCATTCACTGGATTTCCATGACCGACCTTACATTGGCTTCATTTAAAGGATACAACCGTTTCATACTTTTTGAACCCAACCCATGGGACCCACTGGGTAAAAAAGTAAACAGCCGTTATGAAAAGTTTTATAAAGAGGGTAACATAGACCAGGATGCTAGATGGGGCGAAAAAGCTTTTCAGGGCTTAATTCTGGATGGACTCAACCTTCCGGGGAACTTAAATTTTATGCTATTGTTTGGTAAAACAGAATTAAACGGTGGATTTTTGACTATTCCCAATTTTTCCTATGGTGGTATGATTCGAAAAGCCCTGAATAACGATGGACATATTTCTTTAAATACATTTAACGGTCTCACCTACAAGGATAGTTTAAACACGCTGAGGGTAGGTTTTAATATGATAACTACGGAAGTAAAAAGCATGCTTGGTGACTATAAACTGCAGCTTGAAATAGGAGGAGGAAGATATTTTTCTCCATCATGGAATAGTCGCTGGGGAGAAGCCATTTCCGCCAAGTTCAAGTCGCCCCTCTGGTTCTCTTCGTTGAGTGTAGAAGCACACTTTTTCAGACTCAGTCCTTATATCATCAATAATAGCGCTGTATTTTTCAATACTTCTATAGAAGAAGAAAAATTAAATGATATCCCGGCAGGGAATGTTGGCAGCACCTCCGTTTTACAACCCTTTGCCAGTGCAATTGTTCCGCTGGGAATGATGACCAATAACCGGCAGGGTTATGAATTGAATTTTGAATTTCAGCTAAAAAAATTAAAAATGAGTCTGGCTCTGGGCTCATCGAGTGAACTAAAAGCATACAGTAACCAGATTACTTTCGGTCATCCTGTAAATCAATTGACACGCTCAAGATTCTGGCGATGGAATTTTCCTGCCGATGTAGGTCCCTACCAGCGTTATAATGTCATTTTCAGGGATGTTTATGAATCCCTGAACCTTAAAGATGATAGTCTGGGAGTTGCTATTTACAAAAAACAATTCAGTGGCATTGAAATTCAGGCCAAGTACAATACCAAAATTTTTTACCGGAATTTTTATCTGTTTTTGTTAAACAGATATTATACAGCTCAGAAATTTTATTTTCCGGTGCCCGTATTTTCAGAACGTGCTTATTTGCGTCAATACAGCCATGAATTGGAAGGATATTACCAGATAACCAGAGACTGGATGTTGTCGGTATATGGAGGTATCGAAAGAAATATTGCGAATTACGATACAAAAGTGGATTTTGAGAGCCAGAGGCCACTAAATCAGACGGGATGGGGATTGGGGCTGGGTATGGATTACAGCCTTGCCAAAAATGCCATGCTTTTTATCCGGCACCGCTGGTTTTACTTTAATGATAGCAGCTTTGCTCTGGATCATTTTAAAGGTACTGAATCTCTTGTTGAACTAAAAATCATGTTTTGAAAAATTTATATAAACATACTTTCATGAAAAAAACGCTTTCATTTGTTTTGTTTTCGTTGTTGTTATCTTTTTCAACTGTAGCTCAAAACAAAAAATTCTGGGTTTCAGGTGCAGCTCGCGGAACCATATTTATAGACCAATACCTGCCCCGGATTGAGGATACAATTACACCACGAAAGTCAGCTTATGGGCATACCCTTGTGGATTTAAATGCCAATATCAAGCCCAATGATGTAACATTTATCAAAGCAGGTGTCCGAATCAGGAACGAATACGGGGGATTCTGGGGGGGAGGAATCACTTTTGATTTACGTGAGCTTTATGTCAAAGGTCTTATTGCTCGTAGTATCAGATATCAGTTAGGTGATATGTACTACAGATTAACGCCTTTTACCTTTTACAACCATGACGAAGAGCTTTATGAAAACACCCTTGATATTTTTCGTATATATCGTGAAATGATTCATTATGATTTGTTTTATCGGGATGACCATAGCTGGAGACAGCAGGGCATAGCTACCGATTTTGCTCTAACATTTAAAAAATGGGCCAAAGAAATGCAATTTAATCTTTTTGCTTCACGTTTGAATCCTACCAATTTCAACGATATCAGTGAAAGAGTATTTGCTGGCGGAAATTTGACTCTTATCCAGAGCCGCTTTCTTACGCTTGGAATGAATTATATCCAGCTTATGGATATTGAAGGTACTTCGAACAATACAAACTTATTTAGAAATCCGGTAGTAACGGGCAATTATGTGCTGTCGTACAGGATAAATCGCTTTTTATTCAAACTGAAGGGTGAATCGGGCAAATCTTCCTGGTATATCAAAGGCGATACTTCATCTCCTGAATTAAAAGATTATTTTAACTATGCCAGTGCATCAGTAGATTATCTTCCTCAAAAAATCAGTTTTTCCATCTCTTTCAGGGATGTTGGACCAGGCTTCAGAAGTACTGGTGCTCAAATGAAAAGATTTAATTTTACTTCTTTACCTGTCAACTATACTCGTTATACTTCCGGCCAGGTATTACGTCCTGTAGGTATGTGGGATTTTTTCAACGATGTATCCCTTTACAACATTAAAATAGCAGCAGGCCTTCAGGAATTTAATCCCCTGTATGACGATATCGAACCTTATGGCCTTGCTACTCCTAACCGTAAAGGTTTGGATTTTTGTCTTAACCGGAAATCAATTAAAGATGTTTATGAGTTCAATCTGGCTTATTCCATGTTGAGTGAAATAGCCGGCCAGGGAACTATTTCTTTAAAAAAATTCCGTCAGTGGAAAGCTCATGTCAAATTCCATTTACAGCATTTAATACCCGGCTATAACAGAAAAATTTTTATTGAAGCAGGTATGGCAAATGGAATAGTAAACAGGCATGGCAGCGAATCTTATGAAAGCATAGATTTAAAATCAATGAGATTTAATGCCGGATTTACTTTAGAGCTTTTCAAAGATTTTGAGCTGATGGGTGGATGGGAATCGTATAGCGTGTCAGGCAATGAATTCATACCTTTAAGGAATGAATACACTGAGGTTGTTGATTTTTCTGAAATTCATGCAGAGCTTGCCGAAAAGATTGTAGGATTGGGGGTGAGATATAATTTTTCTGAAAAAAATACCTTTCAGGCTATATGGTCAAAATATACCTGGGAAGATTCCAAAGCATCCAACCCACCTTATGCGTTCAGCAGTTTCCACATCATTTATAACATGAAATTTTAAACATGAAAAAATTCAATAAAATGAAATACAAATACCTGTTACTTATTTTTATCTTTTTTGTTATTTCTTGTGAAAGAGACACTTCCATCGAAGGACCTATGTTAAGTGATTTATATGGAGAGTTTAAAATTCTGGAGGAATTAAAAGTAAACAAGTCAACTGTTGATTTTTCAAAGGGTGAAAAGGCCATTTTTACGGCCAGGTTTTCAGCCATTACGGACTGGCAACTTACCATAACCGGTAAAAATTCAGGAGCTGTCAAAATTATCCAGGGCAAATCTCGTGTTCTGGATGCTTCCAATGCGACATGGGATGGGAGCACAACCTATTTTCCAATATTTAAGGAGGAGGATTGCGAGGTGGAATTATTTGTTGACCGGGACAGCTCTTTTTATAAAACCAGCATTACCGTAACCGGTACCAAAGTTAACGAAGGACTTCTTATTGCTGATTTTGAAAGTGGCATGAACCCCCAATGGAATGTTTTTAAACAATCGGGTGCAAACATGAGTTTTGCTATAAAAAACGACATTCCCGCAGCACAGGGTGACTACTATTACGACATGGGTGGAGCTGTTACCTGGGATTGGCTTATTGGGATGATTGAATTTCCTGCTTCAGCTTATGGAAGCCCTCAATTTAATTTAAGTGATAATCCTGACAAAGTTTATTTCAATGTAATTCTTTACCTGCCAGAAGGAATAACAAATGCGATTGTTTTGTTTCAGTTCAGGGAAGATGAAGACAAAGACGGAAATTTTGACGATGCATCTGAAGATATGTATTCTCTTGAGTTGAAGAATTTAAAACCCGGCTGGCAACTTATTAGTGTAAAATATTCCGACCTTGTTTGCCTTGTTAATGGGCAGCCTTCTGAGCCTCAAGGAAATAAACAACACAATCCGGATGCCCTGACCCGCTTGTCTGTACTGATGCTGGCAGACCCCAGCTCCGGTTATAGCCAGACCCTTATGGATTATGTTATTTTTACTGAAAATGCACCTTTAAACCCCTGATAATGAAAGGAATTGTTAATTGGATTTTCATTCTCGCTTTACTCCTGGGCAGTTGTGTGCAGATAAAAAAAGTAGAACTCTTTGACCGTTCTTTTTCGTCTGTTGAACCTGAAGGCATTAAAGGTTTTTACAGCCTGAATATATTCGATGAAGCATTAAGTCATGAAGTCTGGTTTACAAAGGCGAAAAATTGTTTAAAAATTGAGCTGACACGGGAAGTAGCATTTTCAGGCAATACATCTATATACTGGGAATGGGATAAACAATCGGGTCATTGTCCCTGGCTTGGGATTGGGTTTGGTTGGGACAACTGGAACCCCAAAGACATGAGTCAGATTCTGGACGATGCAGCCATACAATTAATGGTCAGGTCTCCTTCAGGAAAAATCAAAGGGTTACCGCTTGCTGCTGCTCTTGAAGATTATTCCGGTGCCCAGGCATGGCTCGGTTTTTCCGCCAATACAATCCAGGGGGAAATAAATGATACGGGATGGACAAAAATTATTCTTCCTCTTTCGGAATTTAACTGGCGTGAAAACGATGCATCTCCTTCTAACATCAAGCAATTGATTATTCAATTTGAAGCCAGTGGAAAATTGTTTGTGGACGATATTCGGGTAGTGCCTTTTGAAGGTGGATTCCGGAAAAGGTATAAAAGCCTTTCTGTGAATCATGCTGAAATAGATATGGATGGAAAAGCACTGGAACCTATCTGGCAATCTGTGCCGGAAGTTTCTTTTGAGAACTACCGGCTTAAAATATTTTGCGACAGTTCATTTTTTTATTTCTGGGCAGAAATACCGGACAATGATCCTATGTTAAATTTCCAGGAGAATGAAAATATCTGGAATGGTGACGCTCTGGAGTTTGCATTTTCAACTGACCCTGAATTACCCCGTAACCGCATTCGGTACCGAAGCACTGACCAACACATTGGAATCCGATTGAATGAAAATCCCATTGTGTGGGATTGGGCGCATCAAGAAATTATTTCAGATTCCCGGGTGGAAATTCGAAATTCAAAGGATACTTGTTTTCTGGAAGGAAAAATTTTAATTCAGCATTTTGGAATTAATCATTTTGAACCTGACAGGATATATGGGTTTGAAATAGCTATAGATGATGGCAATCAAGATGGGAAAAGAACCGGGCAATTCAGGTGGAATAGTTCCGGCTCTGATGGATTTCATTTAAATCCTTCATTATGGGGGGAAATTATATTTTTATCTTCAAAACCTGAGTAATGAACAAAAATTTGAAATATCTCTCATTATTATTATTCGCAGGCTCCCTTTTGTTGCTGAAAGCCTGTGAGCAATCCGATCCGCCAATAAGGGAAGGGGATATGATTGAATTTTCCGGTATGTTATGGAAAATTAAACATCCTGAAGGGCAGGATGGGCCCGGCCCCAATTATTTTTCGGGTTCACTTAACGATGTTTTTGTGGATGAAAAAGGAAGATTGCATCTCAAAATCGCTAAATATGACGATAAATGGTATGCCACGGAAGTTATTGGGCAACAAATTACCGGCTATGGTACTTATATTTTTACAATTATTGGAGACTTGATAAACATTCCGGAAAATATTGTTCTTGGGTTGTTTACATGGGACCCTAATACTTTTTACGAACAGGCAAATAGTGAAGTGGATATTGAATTTTCGAAATGGGGAATCAAAGAAAATAAAAATACATTGACATATTCTGTCCAACCGGTAAATTTTGGTACTTTTTACCCGGAGCGTACGCACAGTCCGGAACTGGATAAACCGGAACAATTAATCGGTGTATCAACCCATGCTTTTATCTGGACGGATACGCTGATAACATGGAGAAGTTATACAGGATATGAATATGGGAAAGGGGAATTGATAGCTGAATGGTCATTTGATTTATCAAATCCTGCCAGAGTGAAAACAGAAGGTGGCCAATCCTCTTTGCCTGTGATTATTCCTGAACCTGATTCCACAACTAATCCCCGAATAAATTTATGGATTTTACCTTATATTTCTCCTGCTCCTGCCGATGGTAAAGAACATGAAATAATCATTCATTCTTTTCAATACATTCCCCTTTAAAAATCGGGGGATGTTTTGATAATTTTCCCTTGTTTTGAGCACATGACCTTTCTGGAATAAAAGCAGGCGGGTGTTTCATTTCCCTTCAATCAATGAAAATTATTTGACTTAAAAACATAAAAAAAACAGGCTGCCATAGAACAACCTGTTTTTAAGGAAGAAAGGAACTTTTTTATTTTGCAATAACCTTGATTAAATTCTGGTGATGTAAGGCTTTCAATTGGAGTAAATACATTCCTTTTGCCAGTGTCTTGCGATGTATTTCAAGATATTTGGTCCCGGGTTCGATGTTTAAGTGCATGACGGCTTTACCACCTGATCATTGACCGTACCCGAGGTAAGGAAATTCATCTGCCTAATATGCCACCC
>CAYNBC010000086.1:0-8442 GCA_964395255.1 uncultured Sphingobacteriales bacterium
TTACATAAGTAGTGGTAAAAGCATCAACTAAATTTAATAACAAAATAACTGGATTTAGGAATTTCTGAGAGAGTAAAAATTTGGAATTTAACCGTTTAAGGTAATAATAAATTGAGTCAGACTATCAGATTGACAGGATTGCCGTTCAGGAACGAAATAATATTGCTGAGCACGATGTCGGCTCTACGATTCATTGATTCAAAGGTTGCATAACCTATATGGGGTGTAAGGACAGTACGGTACTGAAAACGCAAAGGATGCTTTTCATCAAGCGGGGGTTCCCGATCGAAAACATCAATAGCTGCTCCGTAAATTCTGCCCATTTTTAAAGCTACGGATAATGCCTGGGTGTCTACCAATTTTCCACGGGCTGTATTAACCAGTATTGAATTGGGTTTCATCATCATTATTTCTTCTTTGCCTATAAAATGAGTGGTTTCCGGAGTAAG
The DNA here is from genome assembly GCA_964395255.1 of uncultured Sphingobacteriales bacterium. Lineage (GTDB taxonomy): Bacteria > Bacteroidota > Bacteroidia > CAILMK01 > JAAYUY01 > CAYNBC01. Next base: position 450 of record CAYNBC010000086.1, read on the forward strand.
GGCGAGATGTAGAGAAACAATATCTGATTGAGTCAGGAGTTCCTCTCTGGAAACATAGCGGATACCTGCCTTAACAAGTTCTTCTTTTGGGTTGCGGGAGTGCGCCATCACATCACAACCCAGAGCTTTGAGCAACAGAGCCACCCTTGACCCGATGAGACCTGTACCAAAAATCCCCGCTTTTTTCCCATAAAGTTCATGTCCAAGGCCTCCTGCACGGTCTTTCATGGTTCTGGTATTGTAGTCCATGGCAGGAATTTGCCTGAATAAGGCAATAATTAATCCTATGGTCAGTTCACTGACTGCAAAGGTGGAATATCCCCTGGCATTGCTTACTTTTATATTGTTTTCTGCACAGTATTTTAAATCGATATGGTCTACACCGCTGAAGGCTACCGCAATGTATTTAAGTTTATCACATTGCTCAAGAACATCTTTTGAGAGAGGGATATTAGCAAGTACCAGAATTTCACCCTGTTTTACCCTGTTTACAAACTCTTCGTAATTGGAAGGCTTATCAGGATATGCTGTAACCGACAGTCCCTTTGATTCGAGACTTTTTTTCATGCTTTCAAGTTTGCTTTCAGGAATCTCCAGAGGCTCAACAATGACTACTCTCATTACATCAGGCTTTTTTCATAAATTTCAATGATCTGACCGATAAAGATAGAGTGGTAATCTCCTCTACGGTAATGCTGGTGGATAAAAGTTTCACGAAACCTTTCAGGTACTAACTCATCACGGTAAAGACTTCTACAGCTCAGTACCAGTTCTGCTTCGGTAAAGTACAAATATCCCTGTGGGGTTAAAGCAGGGGTCAGGCCTGCATTAAGGATTTTATTTTCTTTTCTTCCACTTACATTGCCACAATAGTCCAGCACGCTTTTGTATTCCTTAGTAAAAAAGTTCAGACTGAATTGACTGGTTTTTTCGATAAATTCCCATGTATATCTGCTTGGCCTGACAAATATGATGGCTACAGGTTTGTTCCAGAGGGTACCGAAAGCGCCCCAGGAGGCGGTCATCATATTTCCATTTTCCACTGTCCCCGATGCTATGAGGGTATGTTGTTTGTCGAAAATAGTAAAAGGATGTGTTTTGAAATCTTTTATTGCAATTTTTTTAAAATTAGTTTCCATCTGGTTTATTTAATTGAAAAAAATCTTTACCGGCATTACAAACAGGACAGCGGTACGAATCAGGTAAATCTTCGAAGGCCGTTCCGGGCTCAATGTTTTGTGAAGGGTCTCCTTCAGCCGGGTCATAAACATATCCGCAGATAGTACAAACCCATGTATTCTGTACCCTGACCATGTTTTCTTTTGTGTGTGCAGGATGTTCTGTGGATGGTTTTAATTTTTCAGGAGAAATGTAAGTGGGAGCATTTTTAGGGGCAAGCAGTTTATAGTGTTCCCTGTAATAGGCATAAGTCAGTGGTTCAACATCCTGAACAAGATCCATAGCCTGAACTTCACCAATGATAAGATAATGGGAATCCAGGTCAATAGATTGAATAACACGGCAATCAAACCATGCTGTGGTGTCATTTAAAATAATGGGAGCTCCTGTGTGAGAGGTGATAATATCCAGACCCTCAAATTTATCAACTTCGGAACTGGTTTCAAATCCAAAGCGGCCAATAAGAGATACATTTACATTTTTGGCCAGAACAGAAACACTAAAAACTTTAGAGGATAGAATCAGGTCGGTAGTCAGATTGTCTTTATGTGCACTGATGGCCATTCTTACAGGATGGGATGTTACCTGAAAACAGGTATTGGCTATATATCCGGCTTTTTGTCCCTCATGATGGGTCGCAATAATCTGAAGACCGTAATTTAGTTTTAAAAGTGCTTTGTAGTTCATGAATTTTCGAATTGGCAATAAATGAAATTTTCCGTTTTGTTATTTTTGCTCTGATAATTTAGCAAAGTTAATCAATTCAAATCAATGAAAATAATAATAGCCGGTGCAGGTGCAGTAGGTATGTATCTGGCACGTATGCTATCCCATTACATGCACGATATTATTGTGATTGACAAAAACCCAGAAAAACTTAACGAAGTTGAAAATCATTATGATGTTCTTACTATTGAAGGCGATTCAACTTTGCTGAGCGTATTAAAAGAAGCCCAGGTTTCCAGGTGTGATTTGTTAATTTCCGTTACTTCCGACCAGAATGTTAATATACTTACTTCTATTCTGGGAAAAAATCTGGGTGCAGCAAAAACAATTGCCCGTATTGATGATGCTGAATTGTTGCTTCCAGCCGCGCAGGAACTTTATCATAGGGTAGGGGTTGATACCATGATTTATCCTGAAAGGATTGCTGCACTCGAGATTCTGGATTTAATCAAAGAAACAGCTTCGACAGAATCTTTTCATTTTGCGGATGGTCAGCTATGTTTGTTACAGATTGTTATTTCTAAAGATTCACCGCTGATTGGGAAATCTTTGAATGAACTAAGCAGTAAGTTGAAGACACTGGATTTCAGGGCAGTGGCCATAAAGCGGGATAACCGTACGATAATTCCCAGGGGTAAGGATGTGTTAATGCTCCATGACCATGTATATGTATTAACTAAAAAAGAGAGCATGAAAAATATGCTGGAATTTTCCGGCATACATGAGTTTCTTATTCAGGATATTATGATACTGGGAGGAACCAAGATTGCTCTCAAAGCGGCCAGTCTGCTCGAAGACAGGTATAATGTTAAGATTATCGAAAAAGACAAAGACCGCTGTTATGAACTGACAGAGCATCTCAATCAAGCGCTGGTTATTCATGGCTCTGGTAATGACCTTGACTTGTTGCATAGGGAAGGTCTGGGTAGTATGGATGCTTTTCTGGCTCTAACCGAAAGCTCGGAAGTCAATATTTTTACTTCTTTACTGGCTAAAAACGCAGGTGTAAAAAAAACCATTACGCTTGTTGATGATGTGGATTTTATTGACATTTCCCAGCACATTGGTATTGATGCCATTATCAATAAAAAATTAATTACGGCAGGTTATATTCATCAGTTTACCATGGATGCTGAAATATCGGCTTCCAAATGTTTGAGTGGTGTCGATGCCGATGTAATCGAATTTATTGCCAAAGAAAATTCCCGAATTGTTTATAAAAAACTGAACGAACTTAAATTGCCTCAGGGCGTTCTGGTAGGTGGTATTATCAGAGATGATGAAGCCATTATTGCAACAGGAGAGCTGGAAATTAAACCCGGTGATCATACTATTATTTTTACATTACCTCATCTGATTCCTCAGGTTGAAAAATATTTTAAGTGATTGAAAGTGATTAAATATAAGCTCATTGTTCAGGTACTTTCGCGTCTCGTTTTAATGACGAGTCTATTTATGCTGACAGCCTTAATCCCATCTTTATATTTTCATTCCGGTGATGAGATGGATTTACTTATTGCTTCCCTGACAGGCATTGTTCTGGGAGGATTGTTATTTATTTTAACCCGGAAATACCGCGAAGAACCGGGTAAAAAAGAAGGTTATGCCATTGTATCCCTGGGCTGGGTTGTTATTTCACTTATTGGCTGTTTGCCATTCTATTTCAATGGGTATATTCCTTCATTTACCGATGCATTTTTTGAAACCATGAGTGGATTTACTACCACTGGAGCCTCGATATTAACCGATATTGAGTCCATGCCGGAAGGTCTGCTTTATTGGAGGAGTATGACACAATGGATAGGTGGCATGGGCATCATCGTTCTTACAGTAGCTATCATTCCTTTTCTGGGTATAGGGGGAATGCAACTGTTTGCTGCTGAAGTTCCAGGACCCAAAGCTGACAAACTTGCTCCTCGTGTTATTGATACAGCCAGAAAGTTGTGGGCTGTTTATGCCTTCTTTACTTTTCTTGAAGTGGTTCTCTTAAGGGTTGGAGGTATGTCATGGTATGATGCTGTGAACCACGCTTTTACAACCATGGCAACAGGGGGTTATAGTACTAAAAATGCCAGTATTGCTTATTTTCAATCACCTTTTATTGAATATGTGATTACGCTTTTTATGTTAATTGCAGGAATCAATTTCACCTTATCTTACTGGGCTCTTTCGGGGAAAATAGTAAAACTGTACAAAGACGAAGAGTTCAGGACTTATCTTACCGTGGTTGCCGTGGCTACATCCATAATAACAGGTATTTTGTTTATTTCTTATCATACGAGCCTGGAACCTGCTTTCCGAAAGGCCGTTTTTCAGGTGGTTTCCATCATTACCACAACCGGTTATGTTACGGCTGATTATGAAGGCTGGGGATTGTTTGCTGGCATATTCTTCTTTTTGCTCATGTTTGTAGGTGGAAGTGCAGGTTCCACTGGTGGTGGTCCCAAAGTCGTACGACATATCATGTTGTTCCGGAATACGTCCCTTGAATTCCGAAGATTACTTCATCCGCAGGCTATCATTCCCGTTCGTCTGAATGGAAAAGTTATCCGGAATGAAATTGTTGCCAATATTCAGGCTTTCTTTTTTCTTTATATTCTGGTATTTGCCATAGGAACACTGGTGATGCTTACACAAAATCTCGACCTTAAAACAGCTATAGGCTCAGTAGCTGCCACACTGGGAAATATTGGACCGGGCTTGGGAAAGGTGGGGGCCGTAGGTAATTATGCCGGTATCAGTGTATTCGGTAAATGGTTCCTTTCTTTTTTGATGTTGATTGGTCGACTTGAATTGTTTACTGTTTTGATTTTATTTTCAAGAGCTTTCTGGAAAAAATAATATGATGAAGCTTTTTTTTCTTTTCATAGGCCTTTCTATTGCGATAGCATCTCCGGCTCAGGAATTTATCCGTTTATCCGTCAGTCAAATGGTTGAAGTGAAAGATTATTATGGTCAAGCTTATACCTTTCCATTTGCTGGAGGTCTTATGTTTCCTTTGTTCAATTCTATGGATGTAAATTCGGACGGCTCTGAGGAATTGATTGTGCTTGACAGAGCAGACAACCGTTTGCTGGTTTTTGAAAACATGGGTATTAAAGACTCTGCCTCTTTCCTTTACAATCCAGTTTATGAAAAGTATTTTCCTTACATGGAAAGAACTTTATTGATTCGGGATTACAATCATGACGGCAAAAAAGATTTATTTACTTTTTCACTGGAGAATAATGCCGGTCTAACGGTTTATAAAAATGTTTCAAAGGCCGGATTGCCGGCTTTTAAAAAAATTTACGAACCCTTAAATGCCATTTATTTCGGTCAGCCCTCCATGTTGTATGTCAACAGCATTGACCTGCCCGTTATTCAGGATGTAGATGGCGATGGCGACCTGGATATTCTCAATTTTTTTATTCTGGGAACCTTTGTAGATTATTTTGAAAACCTGGCTTATGACAAATATGGAAAATGGGATAGCCTGATTTTTGAATATGCCAGTCAATGCTGGGGAAAATTCAAAGAAAACGATACTTCCAATTCGGTCATTCTTGGGTTGAGTTGTTCCCCGGTCCGAGTCGATAACAGCAGGGAAAATACCTCAAGGGCTTTACGGCATGTAGGTTCTGCCATGTTTTTAAAAGATATGGACCATGACGGAGACCAGGATCTGATACTTTCAGATGTAGGCTATCCTGTTTCCATTTTACTGGTCAATGGAAAAACGGAATACAAGCATCCGGAAGACAGTATGATTTTCCAGCATGACTTCCCTGAAAATGAACCTGTTCGGATAAAACAAATGCCCGGTTTTTTCGAAATCGATTTGAACAATGACGGCATTCAGGATTTAATTGCTTCACCCATGGATGACCAGTTTATTGACACTTTTCAATCTTTGAATCAAATCTGGGCTTACATCAATACAAATTCAAACGAATATCCTGATTATCATCTTTCAACACAATCGTTTCTTCAGAATGAAATGGTGGACCTTGGAGGTAAAACTGCTCCTTTGCTCATTGATGTTGATGCTGACGGGGACAAAGACTTGCTTGTGGCTACTGCAGGGGATTTCTCCCAGACTTTTTATCAAAAAGATTTTGTTGTCTTTTTTGAAAATACCGGTTCGTCTTCCCTGGCTTCTTTCCAGTTGAAAGACAGTAATTTTCTACACTTCGATACATTGCATCTTGCTGGACTTAGTCTTACTCAGGGCGATTTGGATGGGGATGGTGATATTGACATTCTGTTCGGACAGAAAAACGGTCAAATAGGATGGCTTGAAAACACAGCAGGCCCTTCAAAGCCGCTTTTGCTGAAACTTAAATCATTGAATGCCTTTGGCATTGATGTGGGGCAAAATAGTCATCCGCTGCTGACAGATATTGATGGTGATTCATCGCTTGATTTACTAATTTCCAATGAAGACGGTCAACTTTTTTATTACAGGAATCAAGGAAATCTCCAGCAGCCTGCGTTTACCCTCGTAACGGACAGTTTTGGAGGTGTAAGATTCAAACCGGCTTACAGAGAATCACCGGTTTTTACAATAGCTGATTTGAATCAGGATGGTGAAGAAGATTTATTAGCTGGAACATCAAGTGGTGACTTGCTCTGTTTTTCTTCATTCCGCAAAGGATTAAGTTCTTCCCTGAAAATTGACACATTTCCCCTGTATGACCCTGCTTTAAGTCGTTTGCAAAAGAAAGCTGGAAAATTCCTGGTGCCCTGCGTGGGAAATCTGGATGGGGATCATATTCCTGACTTGTTGCTGGGATGCAACCGGGGCGGATTGATGTTTTTCGGTTCAGTACCTGATACAGTGCATTTTCATTCGGTGCGCTTAAAATCCCGTCCTATCGGTATTACGGGAACTCTTACTGCATATCCAAATCCCTGCTCCGAATCGGTCCAAATTCGATTACCTTTAACAGAATTTCCCGTGAATGTTGTGCTTCGTGATATTACAGGTAAGATGGTTTATAGTTCGGTTTTGGGCAGGTCTGACCAGAAAATCCAGCTTCGGTCTCTGCCGGAGGGAATTTACCTGCTTCAGGTTACTTCCCTGAATAAGTTGAACATATACAACACAAAATTGCTTATTGTCAATTCAAAATGAAAATATATGAAGCATTCTTATATCGCTCTATTGCTGGCTTTTTTTATGTTATTTTATCAATTTACCTATTCTCAGCCTTTTTATCGCTTTTATCCTCAAATTCGACCTGTGACGGTCATTGACGAATCAGGAGACACCATTCCTGATCCATTTGGAGGTGGTTTAATGTTTCCGGTTATTAGCGGAATGGACCTGAATGGTGATTATAACACAGACCTTGTCGTACTGGACAAGTCTGACAATAAAGTTATGACTTTTATCAACACAGGTCATGGTGATACCATAAAGTTCTCTTATTCACCTCTGTTTGAAGCTTTTTTCCCTGATACTTTACAAAGTTTTATTCTTTTGAAAGACTATAACAATGACGGCCTGCCGGATTTATTTACTTATTCGGGAGCTTTTGGAGCTGGTCTGGCGGTTTATAAAAATACTGGAAAAAATTTGCAGGATATCCGATTTGAGCTCGAAAGTCCTCAATTAGAAACCTATTATTACGGCAATTATGATTTTCCGTTTAACCTACCCATTTATACGGTAGATATTCCTGCCGTTGTTGATTTTGATGGCGATAAAGACCTTGATATACTTGCCTTTGACCCACTTGGTGGTGCTTATTTGAACCTGTATAATAATTTTTGCCGTGAACGCTACGGCCATTCCGATAGCTTGTTATTCAGCTCCATTGACGAATATTTTGGCTATTTTTACGAAAATGATGTTTCCAATCAGCTTAACTTGCATGTTATTCCCCCGGAATGGATGGGTAAATACAAAAATTATAATCAGGATTACAGCAAGTACAACGGCATCAGAGGCAAAATCATAATTCCGGAAAAATTTTTACGAAATAATAAACGGCATGCAGGCTCGACCGTATTTATGAATGATATGGACGGTGACGGGGACAATGACTTATTAATAGGTGATATTCAATATCCCGGGATCAGCCTTTTAATCAATGGCAAAAAA
>CAYNBC010000087.1:0-7989 GCA_964395255.1 uncultured Sphingobacteriales bacterium
TTTCTTTAACAAATACCTCCGGGTCTTTGTCAAAAGAATAAATCTGACCAAATCCACTGGAATAAAACATCAGAAAGGAAACAATAACTATGAATATGCGCAGCGTCTTCATCGTGTTATTTTACAAATATACACAAAGACCAATTATTGAGGTTTTGAGTATCTATAAGTTTTAATCCAGAATTTTCCATTTCTTTTTTTATAAAGACCACATCTTCACTGTAAAAACCACTGGTTAACAGATAGCCAAAGGTATTTAAACGCTTACTTATTTCTTGCTTGTAATGGATAATAACGTTCCTGGAAATATTGGCAAGAATGATATCAAAATGTTCATGCTCCAGATTTGCAAGGTCATATTCAAAGAATCTGATATTTGAAATCTGATTTAGCTCCTTATTTTTAGCTATGGATTCGGCTGCTGCCGGGTCGTTGTCGAGAGCTATTACTTCAGTAGCGCCTTTCCATGCGGCAAAAAGGGACAGGATACCGGTACCAGTTCCGAAATCCAGGACTTTTTTACCCTGAAATTCGATTTTATCCATGGCTTGAATCATCATCCTGGTAGTTTCATGGTGGCCTGTTCCAAAGGCCATACCGGGATGGATAATAAATTCTTTTAAATATTTAGTGGATTTTTCATGGAAGGGGGCTATAAACCGGTAAGGCTCAATCACTACGGGTTCGAACTGCTTTTCCCACTCAATGTTCCAATTACAGTAAGGAATTTTGTTTATACGGATATGGGATATTCCGGGAAATCTGACTTTCAAAAGTTCCGGTAATAATGGATTAAATTTCGAAGTGGGGATGTAGGCGTAAAAACCATCCTCCTCTTCCATAAAGGCTTCAAAACCCAGCTTGTTGAGAGTTTCAATAATGGAATTAAATAAGCTCAGTTCGGTTTTTATGAATACTTCAATAGTATCCTGCACTAATATGTTGCTTTAATAATATTTTCAAATTCTTCGGCACGGAGTGAAGCCCCGCCAACAAGTCCGCCATTGATGTCAGGTTGTTCGAAAAGGCCCCGGGCATTACTTGCTTTTACGCTACCTCCGTAAAGAATCATCAAATGGGAAGCAATATCGTTTCCGTAACGAAATTCCACAATTTCACGAATAAACCGATGCATCTCCTGAGCCTGTTCAGGTGTGGCTGTTTCACCCGTGCCAATAGCCCAGACAGGTTCATATGCAATAATAACTTTGCGGAACTCTTCTTCATTCAGGTGAAATAATCCTTCCGTTATCTGAATTTCTACAACATCAAAATGTTTGTTTTTTTTCCTTTCCTGAATTTTTTCTCCACAACAATAGATAGGTGTAAGGTTATGGTTTAATGCTGTTTTTACCTTTTCAAAGAGCAATTGATTGTTTTCTTTATGATAAATCCTCCTTTCGGAATGACCCACAATAACATGAGTAGCACCAGTGGAGCGAATCATTTCTGCAGAAATTTCACCTGTATAGGCACCTTTTTCATGATGGCTTAGATTCTGTGCGCCCAGATGAATGCATGTGTTATCCAATAACTGGCTAAAGGGATAGAGATGTGTAAACGGTGGGAACAGTATAATTTGTGTATGGGGATGGAAGCCTTTACATTGATGAATTTTAATAAGATTTTCGAGAATCTGCATCCCTTCCTGAAGGGAAGTATTCATCTTCCAGTTACCAGCAACAATATATTTTTTCATCCTGAATGTTGATTGTTTTATTTAAGCAAAGATAAGAAATGACTTTTATACTTATGATAACACTAAAAATTCCTGTAGGAAGCAGTTATATCGAAAATTTTTGTCAGAATGTCGATTTCGTTCTGGTCCAGTTCTATGTTTCTTCTCTTCATAACGATACGGGCTGTTTCCAGTGCTTTTTCAAGTTTGTAAGTAGTCAGACCGGATGCTCCACCCCATGAAAATGAAGGAATAAATGTTCGTGGGAATCCGCTTCCGAAAATATTGCAGCTTACTCCAACAGTAGTGCCTGTATTGAACATTGTGTTGATACCTGATTTGGAATGGTCACCCAAAATAAGTCCACAAAACTGTAATCCCGTATTGATAAATTTATTAAGAGGATAATTCCATGCTTTTACAGGGGCGTAATTGTTTTTTAGATTGGAATTGTTGGTATCTGCACCCAGATTGCACCAATGGCCAATAACAGCCTGTCCTAAAAATCCATCATGCGCTTTATTGGCATAACCGATAAAAATTGAGTTATTGACTTCTCCACCTACTTTACAATGCGGACCAATGGATGTGTTACTGTAAATTTTTGCGCCCATTTTTAATGTGGAATGTTCACCCAGGGCAAAAGGTCCTCGTATGAGGCATCCTTCCATGACCTCAGCTTCTTTTCCTATGTACACAGGCCCATTCTCAGTATTAATGACGGCTGCTTCAACCCGGGCACCCTTTTCCAGAAATACGGGATCTTTACCTAAATGCGTAACTGTTTTGCTTAGCGGCTGGCTTTCCCTGTTGGATGTTAATAGTGCAAAATCATGTTCTATTTCCTGTCCGTTGTAGGTAAAAAGGTCCCAATTATATCTGATAAGTTTTATTTCCTTTTCATATTGAAGGATATGGATTGAATCAAAATTTTGCTCCAGAATAAAGTCTACACCTGAGCCTTCCACACAAAGAGCAATGAATTTGTTGTCCTTGAATAAGGCCTGTCCCGGTATAAGATGCTTTATCTGTAAAGCCAGATCCCTGCTGGCAAGTAGGGTTGAATTGATGTAAACATTTTTGTCACCTTCCTGAAAAGGATATTTTTTAGAAAGATATGATTGCGTATAATAACTTATTTCCCTGGAATTCAAATAATGCTCCCATTTTTCTTTCAGTGTTAAAATCCCACATCTTAATTCCGAAATGGGACGCGTATAAGTGAGAGGTAAAAGATTCTGCCAATCACTTTCCAGGTCTATCAAAATGTAATGTGTCATTTCTTTGAAATGTTATAAAAAAAGCTTCTCTTACCCTGTAAAAGAAGCTTTAAAATTAAAGAATTTTTTAAAACGCTTATTTTTTGTTAGTCTTCTGGTATTTTTTGAAGAATTTTTCTACCCTACCGGCAGAGTCAACAAAAACTTTTTTACCGGTAAAGAAAGGATGGGAAGTATTTGAAATTTCCAGTTTGTAAAAAGGATATTCTTTTCCGTCTTCCCATTTAATGGTTTCTTTTGTTTCGACACACGAACGGGTAATAAAGGTATGGCCGTTTGACATGTCTTGAAACACTACCAGTCTGTAATTTTTAGGATGTATGTCTTTTTTCATTTTTAAATTGATTTTCAGGGCTGCAAATTTACCGTATATTTTCTAATAAACAAATCATTTCTTTCTTTAATTTTTATCCATCAATTGTTCTGATTCTGAAGCCGCATGGGCCTCTCATATCTGTGTGTATCTGATTTATTAAGAATAAAATAACTTTGTTTCTGTTAAATGAAAAAACTAATGAAAAGAATTCAGTTAAAACATATTCGTGATTTAAAACAAATTGTTGCCGGAGATAAATGTTTTTTACGAGAGATTTTTCATCCACAGCGTGATGAAAGTCCTGAAGGTTATAGCCTTGCTTATGCTTATGTGGAGGGCGGAGGGCGAACAGTCAGGCATTATCTGAATCAGGTCGAAAATTATTATATACTTGAAGGCACAGGAAAAATGCATATTGATGATGAGGAATTTCATGTGGAGAAAGGCCATAGTTTTCTCGTGCCAGCCCGTTCGGTACAATGGATTGAAAATACCGGAAAAGACCGGTTGGAGTTTCTTGTCATTGTAAGTCCGCCCTGGACCCGGGAAGACGAATTTGTACTGGAATAGTGAGCAATCAATTCTATCAGGAACGGGTGAAATAGCTCAATAAAATACCAGTGGCAACGGCAACATTGAGTGATTCGGCCTTGCCTTTACCGGGAATTGTAATCGTTTGAGCTCCCAGTTTGATTTTTTGTGAAAGGCCATGTGACTCATTACCAAGAATTAAAAGAGTTTTATCAGCGGGCTTGATTTGATAATACGGTGTCCCATGAATATCAGCTGCAAGGATGCGGTATTTTTTTTCACGGTATTTATCCAGCCATTCTGATAGTTTCACATAAAAGGGTTGAACACGAAACAAACTTCCCATGGAAGCCTGAACCGTTTTGGGATTGTATGCATCAACGCATCCTTCCGAACAAACAAGGGTTTTCAATCCAAACCAGTCGGCAGTACGAATGATGGTTCCCAGATTGCCTGGATCTTGAATATGGTCAAGGACCAAAATCAGATTTTCATCCTGAACATTTATGGTAGCTGGTATATGCGCTATGGCCAGCACTTTATTGGGGGTACTGAGCTGGCTGATTCTGCTTAATTCATTTTCTGAAATTTCGATGATTTTGACCTCTCTTTTACTTAATAGTTCCTTGTTTTCTTTTATCCATGTATCAACGGCATAGATGGAGTGGATTAATAAAGAGGAATTAATCAATTCATTCACTAATTTTACACCTTCAATCAGAAAAAGACCGTAATGGAAACGGTATTTTTTTTGATTGAGTTGGCGAATCAATTTTAACCGGGCCTTTGAAATCACAAATCATCCATATTTTAAAACACAGCAAAGTTACTTTCTTTTTTTTGCTCATATTGGCTTCATGTCAATTAAACAAACTTGTCCCTGAGGACCGCTATATTCTGGTAAATACTCATATCAACAATGTGCCTGAAGAATACAGGTATGACATTGAAAACCTTATAAAACAGAAACCACGGAAAAGTTTAAGGTATCTGATGCCGTTTCAATGGACATATTTGAAAACCAGCCAGGGGAAGCCTACGCGTTTTAAAAAATTTATCCGCAATACCATCGGAAAAGAACCTTTGTTTCTGGATACCAATTTGATGAAAGAGTCGGCAAATCAAATTTCCGAGTTTTTAAAAAACAAAGGATATTTTTATAATTCAGTTACTTACAGCATTCAAACAAAAAACAAAAAAGCACATGTTTATTTTAACCTTTCGCCCGGAAAGGAATTTTATATAGACAGTATTGAATATTTAATTTATGACAGAAAAATTGAAGAAATTTTTAAGAAAGATAATCAGTCGCTACTTTACCCGGGCATGCCTTATGATGCCGATATTCTGAAAGAGGAAAGAAACCGTATGACAGGAATATTGAAAAACAAAGGTTTTTATGGATTTGGACAGGATTACATCAGCTATCTGGTAGATACATCCCGTTCCAGCGAGAGAAAACTGGGTCTGGAAATCGTGATAAGCAATCCTTCTGACACCATGCCTCATAAGGTTTACAGTTACCGGCACATTACTATTAATCCCGATTATTCGATACTGGATACCATGGCACTACCGGATACTTTTATGTTTGGATATTTTATAAAAACCCATTCCAGGCGATTGCATCCCTCAGCTTATTTGAAGTACATAACTATTAAAAGCGGAGAAAATTACAACGAAACAGAGATCAGGGATATGATTAACCGCCTCTCTCAAATTCCGGTAGTAAAATTTGTCGATGCCAATTTTACTGAGATTCAAACTACCAGGAAGGACAGTGGTTTACTGGATGTTGAAATTCGCATTACACTGGCACCATCGAATACCTACAATATCGAACTGGAAGCCAATACTACCGAAGAAAACAAGCAACTTTCAACAGCTATTTCCACCCGGTACTATGGAATGGCAGGAAATATCAAATACACCAACAGGAACTTGTTTCATCGGGGGTTGCAGTTGAATCTCAATACGGGTGGAGCTTTTGATATTCCCATTAAATCGGCAGGAGAACAAAACCTTTTCACCAATTATCAAATAGAAGGCAATGCATCTTTGCTTTTCCCGAGGGCTTTTTTACCCGGATTTCTGAGCTTGTGGGACAGGGCTTATCTATCGAAAACAGCTATTTCTCTTACGCAATTTTTTGAGAAAAATTTTGATTTTACCCAGCAAACAACCAACCTGGGGGTTACTTACCAGTTTAATTATCGTTTAACCAGACATTTTTTCACGCCTATAGAATTAAGCCGTATTAGAAATCAACTGACTCCGGATTTTCAGGAAAAGCTTAGTCAATACAACAATCCTTTGCTTAACAGCATTTTTGAAACTCACCTTTTACCTGTATTTCGTTATGCATTCAGTTATAATAACAAAAGTATTAATCCGTCATCATACTGGAGAATTTATGCTATCATGCCAGAACTGGCTGGAAATATTCCCTGGTTATACAACTATTTTCAGGGGAACACAAAAAATAAACCAGATACTGTTCAACTGGAGCTGTTTAACACCCCTTTTTTTCAATTCGCCCGATTTGATGTGGATTTAACTTATAACAGGATATTTAATGTGTGGTCGTCACTGGCCTGGCATTTAAATATGGGATTTGGTCTTCCTTACGGAAACTCATCTTATCTTCCCTTTGAAAAACGTTTTTATGCTGGTGGAGTGAACAGTATGAGAGCCTGGCCTTTAAGAGGCCTTGGGCCGGGAGCCTACCACTCTGATGAAACGGCTCGTTTTATCCAGACAGGTGAAATGAAATGGGAAACAAATCTGGAATATAGATTTGAAATTGTATCTGTTTTTGAGGGCGCTTTATTTACTGATATCGGAAATATCTGGACTGTGAAAAAAGATGCTTCCCTGCCGGAAGGTAATTTTGAATGGAAAGATTTCTATAAAGAATTAGCTTCCGACATCGGGTTTGGACTGCGTTTGAACTTTGTTTACTTTATCGTCCGTCTTGATTTTGCAGTTCCCGTAACTGACCCCGCTATGCCTGCAGGAGAAAGATGGGTTCTGGACGATGTGCAATGGAAAGATGTCGGTACCCGAATAGGAATAGGCTATCCCTTCTGATGCCTTTTGGAGTACATATTATTTTTTCTGAATCTGCTGTTCATTGTAAATTTTTTAGCTTTGAAGGAAATTTTTCAAGCTTTACATGAAGATAATTGGCATAACGGGGACGCTTGGAGCAGGAAAAGGCACAGTGGTCGAATATCTGAAAAACAAATACAATTTCAGTCATTTTTCGGTAAGAGATTATCTGACCAACATTATCCATGAAAGGAATTTGCCACTAAACAGGGATACCATGGTTCTGGTTGCCAATGAACTGCGAAATAAAAATCACCCGGCTTATATCATCGAACAGCTTTACCTGCAGGCTGAAAAAGAAAACAACAATTGCGTAATAGAAAGTATCAGAACCCCTGGTGAAGTAATGCTTTTGCGTCAGAAGCCCCATTTTAAACTTTGGGCCATTGATGCCATGCCTGAAATAAGGTACAAAAGAATTAAGGAAAGAAAATCCGAAACAGACCAGGTTAGTTATGAAGAATTTCTGGAAAACGAAAAGCGCGAAATGAATTCGACCGACCCGAACCATCAAAATATTTCAGCCTGCATGAAAATGGCTGACTTTACCCTTATAAACAATGGAAGCCTTGAAGAATTGTATAATCAAATTGAAGCAGGATTGAAAAAATTAGCTGACTATGAGCGAGAAGAATAAGCGCCCATCCTGGGATGAATATTTTATGGAGATAGCCAGAACGGTTGCATCCCGAGCCACCTGTGACCGTGGGCGTTCAGGATGTGTGATTGTAAGAGACCGCCAGATACTTGTTACAGGATATGTAGGTAGCCCGCGAGGTTTACCTCATTGTGACGATGTGGGCCATCAACTGAAAAAAGTTGTCCATGAAGATGGCAAGATAACCCAGCACTGTGTTCGTACGGTTCATGCCGAACAAAATGCAATAACACAGGCTGCAAGATTAGGTATTGCTATTGAAGGTGGTACCCTTTATTGTAAAATGACGCCTTGCCGTACCTGTGCTATGTTGATTATTAATAGTGGTATAAAAAGAGTTGTGTGTGAGAAAAAATATCATGCCGGACAGGAATCCGAAGAAATGTTTAAAAAGGCAGGTATTGAACTTGAATAT
>CAYNBC010000087.1:7999-8412 GCA_964395255.1 uncultured Sphingobacteriales bacterium
ATATTTTAGCGAGGAAATTGAAAAGTATGAAAATCAGTAATGTTTTTGATTAAGTTGATAAATGATAAAATGGTTATTCTTTGTCCAGTAATTTCTTAATTTTTTTGGTGAGTTTATTTATCCTTTTTTCGAGTTCTTTCATGTGATGTTTGTTCTTTTTATGCCCTTCGTCATCGAAGGGTGCATCCATGCCCATTTCTGAAAATTCTTCCAGAAACTGCTCATGTGAACGAATCAGGTTTTTCATATCCTGTATGGCCCTGATATTATGTTTTATATGGTTCAGATATTTGGAGCGCTTTTCCGTAACCTCTTCATTGCCTGCATTGAGATGTGTAAGTTTTTTTTCAAATTGTGTTAATTCATTCTCCCATTCCATAAGCATTAGGGACCAATTTTTATGGTCATTGATG
>CAYNBC010000088.1:0-2082 GCA_964395255.1 uncultured Sphingobacteriales bacterium
CAGCATCAGTACCGGGACGAACAGGAACCCACCATTGAGCTTTGGCAGCAGTCTGACTCATTCTCGGATCGATAACAGCCATTTTAAAGTTTCTGTCCACGAGAGAATCTGTAACTTTCTGAGCCATGGAAGTTTTTCCAAAGTTGGCTTCGAAGGCGCCTGTTCCAAAGAAAATAACAAATTCGCTGTGCAGGAAATCAGGTTTAAGATGTGTTTTACCACCTGTCCATTTGCCTTTTCCGTCACTTACTTTCCATTTATGGGTACATTCCTTAAAAGCAATGTGATGGCTTTGTTCACAGATAGTGGTATGCTCATAAAAGTTAATACTTCCCATGCTATTGAGCGTAAACCTCTTTCCGAATTCTTTACGGCCATGCTCAATACGGCCACAAAGCATCACAAACTTGTTGTTTTTGGGACCCAGGTCAGGATGGTCGGGATTAATCAGTTTATCGAGATGGTCGGCATATTTGAGTTTAAATTCATCAATTGTCATTTCTCCTTTTCCGACCTTTTTGGCATCTGCTGCCATGGATTTTGATAACTCAGGGTCTCTGAGTACGATAATATCTTTCAAACCTTTTACATGACCTTCACCAAAAAGGTTTCCACCGTTGACAATTTCTTCGATAGCTTTGTGGAAATCAATGGTTTCCCATTGATTAGAACCTCTTTTACCTTTTCTTTTAAGTACTTTTCTGATTCTGTACGGGTCGTACAAAGTCTGGATTCCAGCCTGACCTTTGGGACAAACTTTACCATCTACTTCAGCGGCTGTAAATGGGGATGTTTCATAAGCAATATGAGGAAGTAGTGTTTGAGGTCCATAAGGATTACCATCTATTTTACCCAGCATGCCTTTGTAAATTTTACCTTTAATGCTGCATGCATTGTGGCATTGCAGACAGGCTGAGTAAATGGTATTCCTGGCTTTCTGGATTTCGTAATTAAATTCTTTTTTTTCCTCTTCAGATAGTGATGAAAAGGCTGAAAATCCAGTGAGTGTTCCTCCTAATACGGCACCACCCAGGGCCGAGGTTTTGATAAACGACCTTCTTGAAAATTTATTTCCTGGTTTCATAGGTATATCCATTTTTAATTATTTAACAATTCATGATCTTCTGTAAGCTTCAGGTATTTATCCCCCAGATAAAACAGGGCAATACCCAGAGCTACGATAAACAGTCCTACAAGCCATTCCATGGTGCTGGGAAAATATTCAAAGGCAAGGCGGGGATGTACATAGGCACCAGCTTCACCTTTTATCCTTTCGGAAATAAGACCGGGAATAACAATGTTTAGTCTTACCCCGATAAAGGTAAATGCAACAAGTAACGATGCCAGACCCACCCAGGCTGGTTTTTTCTGAGTAGCCAGTATGATAACAGGAATAATAACTCCCAGTAGCAGATGGAATATCCAGAATACATACCAGTAAGGTCCAAATAGCATTTGACGGAATCCTTCCGTATGCTCGGGTGAGCCCATCCATAAAGCAATGGATAATTCTGCCCATTCCAGCAATAAATCAAACAGGACGGCTACCAATACAACTTTGGCAAGTACCTGAATCATTTCCTGAAAATATCCGGCTTCCTTGTTTTTCCAGAAGAAAGCCACTATCATGGTAAACAGGGCGCTTCCCGAAACAACAGCTCCAACAAGAAAATAAATAGGAGTAAGTGCACTATGCCACATAGGATTGGAGGCTACAACACCAAATAAAGCTCCCACGCCTCCATGAAATGCAATAGCCAGTGGAATACCAATGATTCCCAGTGTTTTTAATCTTTTTTTCAAAATGGCTCTTTGTTCGTCACTTATATTTTTAGAGTCAGCCCTGAAAGCATATAAAGTTTCGAACAGAAGCAGGATGAAATAAAATGTGTATAGCCATATCATCCAGGCCATCATGGACGAAGGAAGGTTTGGCCGGGTAATCACTTCATAAGCTCTGAACATATGTCCCAGGTCAAACCAGATGGACAAAAGTGCACAGATTAAGGTAATCAAGGCTGTAATCAGTGCAAGTTTACCTGCTTTTTCAAATATTTTGACATTAAATACATAAACCAGAGA
>CAYNBC010000088.1:2092-8412 GCA_964395255.1 uncultured Sphingobacteriales bacterium
ATAAAATAAATATACATGGCTACCCATAAGCCCCAGACAACACGATTGCCGTAAGCAGCAAGCTCATGACCGGTGGTTAATCTCTGGTAAACACCTATGGCTCCCAGTACAAAAGCAATAGCCCATAATACATAAAATAACTTTTTCATAACTCTTTCTCTTTAACTGATGTAAAAGACTTTCGGTTTTGTTCCCATTTCTTCTTTTAATACGGAAACATTAAAACGATTCACAACTTTAGCAATCACACTATCGGGATCGTTCAAGTCCCCGAAATAGTTGGCACCACCAATACAGGTGGTCAGACATTGGGGAAGCATACCTTCATCCAGTCTGTGAGCACAGAAGGTACATTTACGAACATTTCCGATAGGTGAACGATGCTTTTTGCGTTCCCACTCTTTCCCGTACTCAAAAGCCGGGCGTGTATCATAAGCAGCAACTTCTGGTAAATCGTCTGAATAGTGTTCACCGTAATCAAACATCCTGTGTTCATAAGGACATGCCGTCATACAGTACCGGCAACCAATGCAAACATTATAATCCATAACAACGATTCCATCCTCGCGTTTGTAGGTAGCGCTTACCGGACAAACTTTGGTACATGGGGGATTATCACATTGCATACACGGTTTAGGCCTGTTTCTTTTGGAAACATTGGGATATTCACCAATTTCTTCTTTGATTACAGGACGATAAACGACACCCGGAGGCAAGGCATTTTCGGAAATACAGGCAACAGTACAGGCATTACAACCTATACATTTGCGCAGGTCAATAGCCATAGCCCATTTTCTTTCACTGGCAGGTTTTTTCAAAGCCCTTCTGACATCCTCCTGCATGCGGAGTTTTACATTTTCATAATCACCACCTACAAGCTTCAATAAATCCTCTTTGAAATCTTTTACTTCAACCGACTGGACATCAGTGATTTCATCCTGAGCCCGGGCCACAGCCATGCCAGCCAGGGTGCCGGCCATTATGCCGGCACCTGCTTTGGCTAAGAAATCTCTTCTACTTTCTTTATTTTCTTTCATAGATATAATCTTTTTAGAATTTGTAAAAGAATGTTATACGAGCTGCGATATCAGCGTCTTTATCCGGATAAGGTGAACCGGATTTTTTCGAATAGGTATTTATCCATACATTGGGGATGAAATGAATGTTTTTGGCCGGAGTATAATCCAGACCAGCCAGTATGAATCCTTCGTTATAGGCATGATCCAGATTGGTTAAATCCACATCCTGAACATCTCCGTTGAACATATCGTAGCGTGCCATGAAGTTAAGTTTGTCTTTTACTATCTGACCTCTGGCGAAAATGGTAGTTCCAAATGCTGCAGTTTGAGTGCTTCCGCTGTAGTATGATTTCTGAAATGGTTCTACACCCACTGTAAATGCACTGCTCTGATATCCAACAAAGCCTTTGATAGTAGAGGTGGCATTATCATTGGCGTCTTTTTCATTATCAAAATATACTTCCATGAGAAGTTTTTCGCCTAAAAGTTTGGCATGTACGGAAGCATAGATTTTTTTATTGGTATTAAATTCAACTTTTTGACCTGTTCCATTTCCTACCATCAGTTCATAACCAAAAAGACCGTTTTTATCAAAACTTCCGGAGAGTGATACTCCCAGATCGTTGGAACCACCTAAACCACGGAAATCCATAATGGTTTTTTCCACACAACGGTAGCCCCAGATTTTTTCAGTAAACCTTGACCATGTCGGTGTGCTTTGTCCTCCTATTATTAATTTTCCGTTAGGAATAAAATTTTTCCATTCAAGATAGTAGTATTTAACATTCAGACCTCTTTTACCTCCCGTAATCTGATTGCCATCACTACTTTCAAACATAACTTTGGCAGCAATGTTTTCGGT
Source organism: uncultured Sphingobacteriales bacterium (assembly GCA_964395255.1). GTDB lineage: Bacteria > Bacteroidota > Bacteroidia > CAILMK01 > JAAYUY01 > CAYNBC01. The sequence goes on from CAYNBC010000088.1 coordinate 3,974, forward strand.
GAATTGATAAGAATAACCCAGATAAACCCTTCTCAGGGAAAATGCATTATCATTAAGGGCTTTCTTTTTATATTCACCCTTACCACCAAGAAGACTATCCACATCCGTGGACCCTACTTTGTAAAAATAGTCTCCGAAAACCTGTCCGAATACTTTTCCTCCAGGCTTAAAATCAGATTTGCTTTCTTGAGCTTTTAAACCTGAAATAAGGAATACTACCAGAATCAAAATTCCACTTAGTTTTTTCATAGCTTTAAAATTTTGCTTTGTTAAACATTTTATTTTTTAAAAAAAGTTAAGTGTCAAATGATTTATCATAATTTTTACCAGAAAGAAAAGGAGAATCTTATTGGGGGAATTAAAGTTTTATAATAAACAGATAATTAAGAAGATGTAATATAATTATCGAAAACTAAGGGTAAGGGAGTGAATAAAAAAAACTTTCGGATTATCGAAAAAATTTTCGGAATTACGAAATGGAACGGTTTATTTTAATTTGTATTTTTCCATTTTGGTATAAAGTGTTGAGACGGGAATTCCCAGCAATTCGGCTGCTCTGGACTTATTGTTGGAGGCTCTTTCGAGCGCACAACGTATAGAACTGATTTCCACCTCAGCCAGAATTTGATCAAGGGGTTTTTCGCCCACAATTTGACAAACATCAAAATCCTCGTATTGACGGATTTCGGGTGGCAGATGATGGATTTCAATGATGCCGCCTTCTGCGAGTATGGCCAGCCGTTCAGCCACATTCTTTAATTCCCGCACATTGCCAGGCCAGGAATAACTGAGTAAATATTCCATAGCTTTTTCGGAAACTTTGATGGATTTTCCTTCTCCGAATACCTTTAAATAATGATTTAAAATAACAGGTATATCTTTTTTGCGTTCCCGCAAAGGTAAAATATGAATGGGGAAAACATTCAGGCGGTAAAACAGGTCTTCCCTGAACTTACCGGCTTTGACAAGCTGCGACAGGTCTTTTTTGGTGGATGCAATCACCCTGACATTCACTTTTATCGGAGTGGAACTGCCCACTCTTTCAATTTCCCTTTGTTCAAGAACACGCAATAATTTTACCTGTAATTCCAGTGGAATATCATCCACATCGTCCAGATAGATGGTTCCTTCATTAGCTTCCTCAAAACGCCCTTTACGGTCGGATTCGGCCCCGGTAAAAGCTCCTTTGACATGCCCGAAAAGTTCGCTTTCGAATATATCGCGCGACAGAATGGCACAGCTTACTTTTATAAAGGGTTTATCCTTCCTGCTGCTGTTGAAATGAATAATGTTTGATAGAAGTTCTTTACCTGTACCCGTTTCTCCAACCAACAAAACGGTAGTGTCTTTATATGCAACTTTTTTAATCAGATGAAATAGATTTTTATTGTTTTCTTCATTGCCTATGAATGATGAAAAATCGTATTGGCGGTATATTCTTTCTTTCAGAAGTTTATTTTCATTTCTGAAAGTATTTAGTTCGACAATTTTTTTAACGGCATGTAATACTTCTTCTTTGTTAAAAGGTTTTAAAATATAATCGTAAGCTCCCAGCTTCATGGCTTCCACCGCATTTTCGATGGTACCATAGGCTGTCATAATGAGCACTTCAATATCTTCATTAACGGAATTGATTTTTTTCAAAAACTCAATGCCATCCATTCCTGGCATCCGGATGTCCGAGATGATAATATCAGGTACTTCATTATGCGTTAATTCTCTCAGGGCAGATTCGGCATTGGCAAACTCTCTTACAGAAAATCCTTCATCTTTTAAATCATCGGCCAGAGAAACCCTGACAATACGTTCATCATCTACTATCCATATTTTTTGTGAGTTGTTCGTCATTTTTCTTCGTTTTTAGGTAATTCAATTCGAACAGACAGGCCTTTTTGCTCGTTTATATGCGCTGCAATCCGTCCATGGTGCTGCTCAACAATGCTATAACTAACCGCCAGTCCAAGACCTGTACCCTGACCATTCTTTTTCCGGCTGAAGAAAGGGTCGAAAATTTCGTTTAAATATTCTTCAGGAACCCCCACACCGTTATCTGAAATTTCTATAACAACCCTGTTGTCAAATTCCTTTAAAGATATCTTGATTTCACCATTTAATCCGGTTTCAGATTGTTTTCTTTCCTCGATAGCATCAATACTGTTGAGTATTAAATTGAGAATGACCTGCTCCAGATGGTTAGCACTTGCATTCAATAAAATTTCCTTGCTGTCATATTCTTTTTTGATAGAAATTCTGGATTTTTCCAGGTTAAAAGATGCCAGTAATAATACATTTTCTATGACTTTACAAATATTGGTAGGGCTTAATTTCATATCGGGTTTGCGGCTGAAATCAAGCAGCCCCTTTACTACTTTTTCCACTTTTTTTAATGATTCGTCAATCATGTCAAGATAGAAAACATTTTGCTTAAGATTAGACGGGTTCTCTTTCAATCGTCTAACACAGTTTTGAATGCCTGCAATGGGATTATTGATTTCATGAGCAATACCTGCTGAAAGCGTACCCAGTGAAGCCATTTTTTCCGATTGGAAAAGGGATGATTGGGTCTTTTGAAGCTCGTCATAAGTGGTTTTTAATCTTTTGACCATCTCTCCAAAACTGACTATTAAACTGTCAATTTCGTCTTTAATATTGAGAATGTTTTTCCATTTAACAATTTCGGAACTATTGAGCTTGTTTTCAATGCTCTGAAGTTGAACATTAAGGGAATCAAGTTCCAGGGACTTGGAGATTGAACTCATAGTTTTCAAAGGTGTTGTAATTATGTATGAAAAGATAAAGGCTCCTATAATACCTACTGTTAAAAACAACACAACCATAATGATGAAAATGCGTGTGGTCTTATTCATGCTTTTCAGGTAATTTTCCTCAAATAATCCCAGCCTGACCGTTCCCAGATTACCATCCATGATGGGTACAGCTATATCCCAGATAGTTTTATGTGGGGGAGATTCTTGTATGATTTTGATGATATTCATTTCATGAGAGGACGAGGGTTTATTGACAGTAATGAGCTCACCGGGTACCATTCTGTCAAAGGAATGGGCCAGTATTTTGTTGTTTTTATCCATAATAAAGATATAGGCAATGCTGGAATCGATTTTTTTCTGTGAGGTAACAATTTGATCAAGCATGCCCAGGTCCCCGTAGGCTATGGGGATTATGCTCCTTTCAGCCAGTGTGGTAGCAGTGATTTTTCCATGGCGGCTGAGTTCCGACTTGAAAATATCATAAACCGCATAATCTACAAGATAAAAATTGATTGTTCCAAATATAGCTACCGTTGTGGTTATGGCTATAGTAAATTTCCAGAATAATGGAAGTGTAAAAGAATTTTTCATGGAAATACTATCTTTTGCATCTCACGAATCGTGTTGTAATTATTATCATCACCGGGAATAAATTTTTCAATCAGCAACTTGTTTAAGATTTTCATTCCTGTAGAGTCCTGGTGTATGTGAAGAAAGATATCTCTTAACCGATTCTTGAGTTCTGGTGAAAGAGAGCGTGGAACCACTACAGGGGGAATTCCAAAATCTTCTGATTTTTCGATAATTTTTATGTTTTTAACCGTTTCGGGATGAAATTTAGCCTGATACTGGTAAATCAAACCATCAACGGCTGCTCCATCTACTACATTTTTTGAAACAAGCTGAATGGATATGTCATGCGCATGCGTGTAAATGGTGGATGAAAAAAAATCCTTTTCCGTTACATTTAAATCATGAAGCCTTTTAACGGCATATAACCGTCCGGTATTGGACAAAGGGTCAGTAAATGCAAAAGATTTCCCTCTTAAATCTTCAAACTTGCGGATACCCGATTGACTATTTACAATGATATATGATTGGTAAAAAGGTTTCCCGTTGCAAACGGGTACAACCAGTATTTCCACTTTATCACTAATAAGTGTGTAGGCCCCGCTACAAATAAAAGCAAAATCCACCTCATTGTTGACCAGCATCTGGTTTACTTCTGCATAAGTTTTTCTCTGTTTGAATTCTATGGAGTTATGGAGCTTTCCGGAAATGTAATTAAACAGCTCCTGGTAATAACGAAATGATTCGAGAGGGGAGATGATAGCCGATACTGCCACTTTTAACGATTTGTTTGAATCCTGAAGGGCCGTTTGTTCAGGACTCTTGAATTCTCCGGATCTAAAATCAACCTCTTTCGCTGCATTTTTATCTTTTACAAATTCTTTGCAGGCATAGCCATTCACCAGGATAATAAAAACGATGAACAGGCTGGCAACTATGAATGTACGGGATTTAATCATATATTTTTTTTGGCATTAAATTGAAAACGCATTAAGTACAAAATTCACAACAACAAATTTAACAAATTCAAATATGAATGCGCCTGTGAGATAAGAAATCAATTCTATGGGCTTTTAACCATCAGATTAGTCTGGTGAGCTC
>CAYNBC010000089.1:0-8400 GCA_964395255.1 uncultured Sphingobacteriales bacterium
GCTGGTTTTTTATTTTTATTGTTCTATAAACCAGAATTGAAAATGAGCACCGGATGGATGCTCCTGATTGTTTTATTATTTTCGGGATTTGCTATGCCTTTTCTGAAGCGCGGGGACAATTTGGCGCCCCTTGTATGCATGGCCGTATCGGTACATGCAGGATTGATTTTTTTGTTTCATTTCAATCAGGTTTCAGAGCTTGCTGTCAGGAAATCGCTTATCTCACTATTCAGGATTGTTAATGCTTTTGTTTTATATATTTTTATCACCCGTTACATTATATTACGCTATGCTGAACTGCCTATGGAAGAAAACCGTCTATTCTGGCAGGCCGGAGCTTTTACGATAGATTTGATATGGGTCATTTTATCCCATGCCATTTTCACTTTTTTATTAAGCTTTGAATGGATAAAATTGAATTTCCATAAGTACAGGATACCTATACTGTCAATTTTTTTGATAGTAGATTATTTTTATCTGGGAACTTTATTTTAAGACCTGTTTTTCCTGTGCTTTTCCACAGCTTTTTTGCCGAAATTCCTGAGCAGATTTGCTACAATCAGAGTAGTTAACAAAAGGTATATGATAAGAGGTGGCCATATACTTCCCGTTCTGGATAATGATAAAATATTAAATCGGGCTACGGTATAAAAAATATAAGAAAAAAAAATCAGAGTTAATGTGCCAAGTGATAAATAATTGACTATGAGTATTCTGAATGCATAGTCTCGGTTTTCTTCCATCAGCCAGAAGTCTTTGTTGGGAATATTGGAAATTTCCAGCAGTTGAGGGAAAAAATACGCCACCAGGCCGAAAGAAATAACGATTATCAGCAGTAAAGCAGCAAAGACCAGAATAAAACTTTGCTTATCCATAAAACTGTCAGGATAACCGGATGCATCAAAATGGGTAGCCATTAAGGAAGGCAATTGAGGATAATAATAAAAAATCTCAAAAAGTGACCACAATACTATCACAGAAAATACTACCCACGCATATTTAACACTTTTTGATTTCATCTACTTTGAAAAACTATCACGAATAAAAAGTCTTATTTCATTACGAAAATAAAGAAAATTTGAAATAACACTTATTGCGTAAACTGACAGTTTCTTTCTATGAATTTACTACCTTCCTGTACATTTGACTCATTTTAATTTTTGTATTATTGAAGCTTCAAAGTCTTTGGACATGAGATACACACAAATTATTCAATGGCTAAGCATACTACTTATCATTCCGGCATCTATATTTTCTCAAAATGCCCATCCGGATTCTCTTAAAGTGGAACCTGCTTTCTGGTGGACAGGAATGAAAAATCATGAGCTGCAGATTATGTTTCATGCATCTCATATCGGAGATTATGATGTCCGGCTTAAAGACAATGACTGGAAAATAACTTCCATTGTTCGGCCTCCCAATAACAATTACTTGTTTTTGTATGTAAAAATTGATGATAGGGCAAAAGCCGGTAAGCATATCATTGCTTTTGAGAATAAAAATACCCGTCATAGCTTTAAAATTAACTATGAACTGAAAGAAAGAAACCGGGTAAATCGCGGTAACAGAATTACTGGTCAGGATGTGATTTATTTGCTTATGCCGGATAGATTTGCGAATGGTAATCCGGAGAATGATGATATGGAAGGAATGCTTGAGAAGGCCAACCGTAACAATCCCAATGGCCGCCATGGCGGGGATTTAAAAGGTGTTATCAGGCACCTTGACTATTTTAAAAAATTAGGTGTTACCACTTTATGGCTAAACCCGGTACTTGAAAACAATCAACCTGAATATTCCTATCATGGCTATGCTATAACAGATTTTTACCGCGTTGATTCCCGTCTGGGCAGCAATGAGCTTTATCGTCAACTCGTGGAAACGGCACACCAAAAGGGATTAAAAATTATCATGGATATGGTATTCAACCACTGTGGCAGCAACCATTGGTGGATGAACGATTTACCCTGGCCTCATTGGATTAATCAATGGCCTGCTTTTACAAGGAGCAATTATAGAGCTGGAACATTTACCGACCCACATGCATCGGAATGGGATAAAACGCTTATGAAAAAAGGCTGGTTCGATAAAAATATGCCTGATTTGAACACCGAAGATACTGTTCTGGCTATGTATCTTATTCAAAATACAATCTGGTGGATTGAATTCGCCAATTTAGATGGTTTAAGGGTTGACACCTATCCTTATCCCAATGGTGATTTTATGCTTAAATGGGCACAAAGGATATTTGAAGAATACCCGGAATTCAGTGTAATAGGAGAGGCATGGTTGAATTATCCCGCTTCAGTTGCATTTTATCAAAAAGACAGTCCCAATTCCATGCATTTTAATTCCGGCATTAAGATGCTTTTTGATTTTCCTCTTTATTTTGCCATATCACAGGCTTTTGTAGAAGAAGATTCATGGGACAAAGGATTGCTGCGGCTTTATGAAATTTTAAGTCAGGATTTTCTTTATGCTTATCCAGACCAGCTTGTTATTATGACCGACAATCACGACCTGACAAGGGTTTTTTCCCGCCTCGGAGAAGATTTGAATAAATGGAAAATGGCAATGACATTTTTGATGACAACAAGAGGGATACCTTTAATTTATTATGGAACTGAAATTTTAATGACCGGATTTGAACATGAGGGACATGGATTTATACGCAAAGATTTTCCGGGAGGCTGGCAGGATGATTCTGCTGATGCCTTTCAACAATTGAATTTGACTACCATGGAGGTGGATGCCTGGAACTACCTTCACAAGCTCATTGATATCAGAAAAAAACATCCTGCACTACAAAGCGGTAAACTCATTCATTTTATTCCCGAGAATCATATGTATGTTTATTTCAGGGTGAACAATGATGAAACTTTGATGATAATCTTGAATAAGAATGAAGTAGAAAGTCAGCTGGATTTACATCGGTATGAAGAATTTACAGGAAAGTTTTCCCGTGCTCTTGATCTGTTGAGTGGTGAAACGAGGGCACTGGATTCAATTGTTTGTAAACCTCATACCGGAATTATTTTGAAATTATTACCTTGAATCATATATGGTTACTCATTCGGGTGAATAAGATTTTTTATTTTTGTCTCCATGAAAAGTTTGATTACCTACGAAGAAGCCCTGCAATGCGTACTGGATTCAACACATGAGTTGAATTCTGAAATTATTGATTTCAGAGAAGCCCTGAATCGTGTACTGGATGAAGATTTATTTTCAGATATTGATATTCCACCCTTTACCCGTTCAGCCATGGATGGGTACGCCTGCCGGAAAGCCGACCTCGACAAACCTTTAAAAGTAGTAGAAATAGTAGCTGCCGGAAATAAACCAACAAAACCCATTCGAGAGGGCGAATGCTGTCAGATAATGACCGGAGCACCGATTCCTGACGGAGCTGATTGGGTGATAAAAGTGGAAGATACACAACAACTTGATAATGGATTTGTTCAGTTTACCGGTAAGTCTGATACGGATAATATCAGAAAAAAAGGAGAAGAGCTGAAAGCCGGAGAAAAAGTTCTGGAAAAAGGCACACTGCTTGGTCCTGCCCAAATGGCCATTGTTGCTTCTGTGGGTGCAGTAAAATTAAAAGTAAAGAAAAAACCTGAAGTAGGTATTGTTGTTACCGGTGATGAACTGATAGAACCGGATTCGACTCTGGATGTATCACTGATTAGAAATTCCAATGCATATCAAATAATGGCTCTGGTTCAAAGGAGCTATTCCTACCCGCGTTATTATGGAATTATCAGGGACGATAAAGAACAGCTCCGTAAAACATTAAGAAAAGCTCTTTCAGAAAATGATGTAGTATTGTTTAGTGGAGGCATTTCCATGGGTAATTTTGATTTTCTGCCGGAAGTTATGGAATCTGAAGGGGTGAAAATTCTTTTTCGTAAAATGAAAGTTAAACCCGGAAAACCAACAACATTCGGGCTTTTTAATGATAAATTGGTCTTTGGATTGCCAGGTAATCCGGTTTCTTCCTTTATTCAGTTTGAAATTATTGTAAAACCTGCATTGCTGAAAATGCTGGGTATAAAAAATGTCATCCAGCAATTGGAACTGCCGATGGGTGCTGAAAAATCTCAAAGCAAGGCCGACAGGATGAGCTGGTTTCCCGTAGAGGTCAAAGAGGATGGTAAAGTTTATCCTGTAAAATATCTGGGTTCGGCCAATATTCTGGCATTCCGTTTTGCCAATGCTATAACTTATTTTCCCAGGGGTGTCTATCATTTAAAAAAAGGAGACAGAGTTAATGTACGATTCATTTAACAGAAAAATTAATTATTTAAGAATATCGGTTACCGACAGGTGCAATCTGAGATGCCAGTACTGTGTGCCGGATGGTATTTTGCCACTACTCCCCCGTGCCGATTTATTAACATATGAAGAAATTTTCAGTTTTACACGCTATGCTGTTGAACTGGGCATTGAAAAAGTAAGAATTACGGGTGGTGAACCCCTTGTAAGAAGGGATATTATCAAGTTAGTGCGGATGATTGCATCCATTCCGGGTATTCGTGACTTTGGAATGACTACCAACGGTATTTTGCTGGATGGTATGGCCCGTGAGTTGAAAAAAGCTGGATTGCACAGGGTTAATATAAGCCTGGATACGATGGACCCTGAAAGATTTCGTGAGCTTACCCGTGGTGGAGACATTAACAGGGTTCTTCGTGGCATTGAAGCCGCCAGAGAAGCCGGATTGACACCTATTAAAATTAATTGCGTTATAAAAAATTCACCGGATGAAAAAGATGCCCGGGATGTGAAAAAGTTCTGTGAAGAAAACGGATTACTCATCCGTTATATCCGGTGGATGGACCTTGAAAAAGGTGATTTTTCGATTGTGGAAGGAGGAGAAGGTGGTCATTGTGCCAGCTGTAACCGCCTCAGACTTACTGCCAACGGCAAACTAAAACCCTGTTTGTTTTCCAATCTGGAATATGATATTCGATTGCTGGGGTATGAAAAAGCTCTTCAATTGGCGTTGGGGAATAAACCACGCTCAGGAAAACAGAATACAATTAACAAATTTAGTAATATAGGAGGTTGATATGCCTGAATTTTCACATCTGGACAAGCAAGGTAAAGCCAAAATGGTGGATGTGGGGAACAAACCTGTTCAGCACCGTATTGCACGGGCTGAGGGATGGATAAAACTTCAACCGGAAACCATAAGGATGATTAAAGAAAATCTTTTAAAAAAAGGAGATGTTTTAACAGTCGCCCAGATTGCAGGTATTCAGGCTGCCAAGCAAACTTCTCATTTAATTCCTCTCTGTCATCAGCTAAACCTGAACAAAGTGGAAGTTCAGTTTCAGGTGCTTGACGATGGCATTCAGGTTAACTCGGAGGTTGCTTGTGATGGAGTAACTGGCGTTGAAATGGAGGCTCTTACAGCCGTTTCGGTTGCATTGCTCACCATTTACGATATGTGCAAGGCTGTGGATAAATCCATGGTGATGGAAAATATTCATTTGATTTCCAAATCTAAATTGTAATAACGGTTTTTACTATTTTTGAAAGAAAAAAGATAATGAAAAAACTCATTTTTACAGTTCTTATTTTACTTGCTTTTTCCTTGAATCGTAATTATGCCCAGAATGTATTTTCTCTGGACTCTATGGAAGTTAAAAGCATTGATAATATTATTTCAACCGTGTATAATCTGATTTCGGGTGATGCCGGGGAACGTAACTGGGAAAAATTTAAAGCTCTCTTTTTACCGGATGCCCGTTTTATTTCTATTAAAAGGGATTTGAAAGGAAATGAAACTTACTTTAATGGAACTGTAGATGAATATATCGACCAGATTAAAGATGTTTTGAGCAAAAATACTTATTATGAACATGAAACCGGCCGTTCCGTCCAGGAATCTGATAACATTGCCCAGGTGTTTAGCATGTTCGAGTCCATACTCTTTGAAAACGGAAAACCCACCAATAGAAAAGGAGCCAATTCTTTTCAGTTGATATATAAAGATAACCGCTGGTGGATTGCCAATGTTTTGTGGAACAGTGAACCGAGATCATTCTGATGAAAACATTAAAAGTTATTTCTGTTAACATTTCTGAGAAGAAAGGTGTTGTAAAAAAACCCGTCCCTGAGATTCAACTTTATGAGGAAGGGGTGAAAGGTGATGCGCATAGCGGCAACTGGCAGAGACAGGTCAGCTTGCTCGGAATTGAGAGTTTCAAACGCTTTGAAAAAATAGCCCAGCGAAAATTAGAATATGGCGAATTTGCCGAAAACATTACCACTGAAGGCCTGGAGCTCTTTGAAACCCATCCTCTCGACCATTTAACCTGCGGTGATATTGACCTTCAGATTACTCAGATTGGTAAGGAATGCCATGGCGACCGGTGCGCCATTTACAGCCAGGTTGGAAAATGTGTAATGCCCAAAGAGGGCATATTTGCCCGGGTAATCCGGGGAGGTACGATGAAAGCAGGTGATGAAATTATTTATAAACCCTATACCTATAAAACCCTTGTTATCACTTTGAGTGATCGTGCTCACAGGGGTGAATACAAAGACCGCAGTGGACCAAAAGTCAAATACTTGCTGGAAGATTATTTCAAGGATGAAGGCTTTTCCTATCAAATAGATACAGCTGTAATTCCTGATGAAGCCAAAGCCCTGGAACTGCTGCTTCAAACTGCCAGGGAAGAACAAACCGATTTCATCTTTACAACAGGTGGTACGGGAATAGGTCCTCGTGACATTACAGTGGATGTAGTTTCTTCCATGCTTGACAAACAGGTACCCGGCATTATGGAGTTAATTCGCGTAAAATATGGGCAGCAGCATCCTAATGCTCTGATTAGCAGGGGCGTTGCAGGTGTTATGAACAAAACCCTTGTATTTACTTTGCCGGGTAGTGTCAGAGCTGTTCAGGATTACATGAACGAAATTTTGAAACTTTTATACCATATGAAGTTGATGCTTGAAGGCATTGATGCACATTAAATGTAAGAGAAAATGGTACCTGAGAGGGAAGAAGCACTGAAGTTGTTAAAGCAATATGTGAAAAAAGAAAACCTGATTAAACATTGCCTCGCTTCCGAAGCTGTAATGAGAGCTGTTGCAAGGCGATTGGGACAGGATGAAAACAAATGGGGAATAGCAGGTCTGCTTCATGACCTGGATGTGGAATTGACAGAGAACAATCCTGCCACTCATGCATTAAAAACTGCAGAGATTCTTACTGAAAAAGGCTATGACCCTGAAATGGTGGAAGCCATTAAAATGCACAATGAAGAAGCTACAGGTAAGGAAAGAACAACTTTGTTTCAACACGCACTGGCGGCTTCTGAAACCATTACGGGTCTTGTTACAGCTACTACACTTGTTTATCCGGATAAAAAACTGGCCAGCGTCAAGCCCAAATCTGTAGTAAAACGCATGAAGGAAAAAAATTTTGCAGCTTCTGTTCGCAGAGACCATATTCTGGAATGTGAAAAAATTGGAATTCCATTGAATGAATTTGCACAAATGGCGGTGGAAGCTATGAGGGAAATTGCTGATGAACTCGGATTATGAATTATCCAGCCCACATCCGTTTGAGAAAGGCCAGAGAATCTGATGTTTCCGTTATTCTCGACCTCATCCGGGAACTGGCTCTTTTTGAAAAAGCTCCTGATGAGGTAACCATTACCGTGGAAGAATTAAAAAAAGACGGATTTGGAAATAATCCCTTATTTCAGGTGATTCTCGCTGAAGATGAAAATGGCAACATCCTGGGAATGTCGTTCTATTATATTGCCTATTCCACATGGAAAGGTAAATGCCTGTATCTTGAAGATATCATTGTAAGGGAAAAATACAGAGGGCAGGGAATAGGCAGCCTATTGTTTGATGCCACACTTGTAGAGGCTCAAAAAATGAATGCTGCAAGAATGATGTGGCAGGTTTTGGACTGGAACCAACAAGCCATTGATTTTTACCGTGAAAAGTATGGAGCCGAAATAAGTAGTGAATGGCTTAATGGTCGTCTGCGCAGGGAACAAATACATCTTCTTTGCCGGAAGATTAAAAAGCTGCCTTTTGTGGATTGAAAAATTTTTGCCCGGAATGTTATAATGCTTGTTAACTTACTCCTTCACAGTTATTTTAAGTTATCAGCATATTCACGATTTCTTCCAGATATTTTTTATCGATGGGGCTAAAATCATTTAATTGGTCACTATCAACATCGAGGACAAAGATAACTTCATGTTGAGAATTCAAAGCCGGCACCACAATTTCTGAGCGGCTTTTACTGCTGCATGCAATATGACCCGGGAATTGATTAACATCAGGAACAATAATGGTTTTTTTATTTTTCCAGGCAGTTCCGCAAACTCCTTTGCCATAATCAATTCGGGTGCAGGCCACAGG
>CAYNBC010000090.1:0-8320 GCA_964395255.1 uncultured Sphingobacteriales bacterium
CAGGGAAGTAGCTGCACAATTCGAAAAACCCATGTTATTATTTTCGGGAGGCAAAGATTCAATGGTATGTTTGCACCTGGCATGGAAAGCCTTTTACCCGGCAAAAATTCCATTTCCCATCGTACATATCGATACCGGACATAATTTTAAAGAAACCCTGGAGTACAGGGATGAAATGGCAAAAAAATATGAAGTTGAGTTAATCGTAGGTTATGTGCAGGATACCATTGATGCAGGTAAAGCCAAGGATGAAACCGGCATCAATGCCAGCCGTAACTGGATACAATCTATCACCCTGCTTGAAACTATTGAAAAATATAAATTTGACGCAGCCATAGGAGGTGGGCGTAGAGACGAAGAAAAAGCCCGGGCTAAAGAACGTTTCTTCAGCCACAGAAATGAATTTGGCGAGTGGGATCCCAAAAATCAAAGACCCGAATTGTGGAATTTGTTTAATGGTAGAAAAAATTACGGTGAACATTTCCGTGTGTTTCCAATAAGTAACTGGACGGAAATGGATGTATGGCAGTATATCAAGCAGGAAAATATTCCATTACCATCACTTTACTTTGCCCATAAAAGGAGAGTATTTAACAGGGATGGTGTCTGGCTGGCTGAAAGTCCATTCAACCCCATGAAAGAGGATGAAGTGGTGGTAGAAAAAATGGTCAGGTTCCGGACCATTGGTGATGTAACCTGCACCGGGGCTATCGAATCAGAAGTTTCGAATATTGACGATATTATTGCTGAAGTAGCCGCTTTCCGGGTTACAGAAAGAGCCGGAAGACATGATGATAAAAGATCGGACACAGCTATGGAAGACCGTAAAAAAGAAGGATATTTTTAATGTTGAACCCAAAAGAATTAAAGCTATGACTTATAAAATGGATTTGCTCAGATTTGTTACATCAGGCAGCGTAGATGATGGTAAAAGCACTTTAATTGGCCGCTTGCTTTACGATACCAAAACCATATTTAAAGACCAACTTGAAGCTGTTGAAAAAACCAGTAAACAAAGAGGTGAAGACCAGATAAACCTGGCATTAATCACCGATGGTTTAAGAAGTGAAAGAGAACAGGGAATTACCATTGATGTAGCCTATCGCTATTTTGCAACACCGAGGAGAAAATTTATCCTTGCCGACACTCCGGGTCATGTGCAATATACACGAAACATGGTCACTGGCGCTTCTAATTCACAGCTGGCAGTTGTATTGATTGATGCAAGACATGGTGTTGTCGAACAAACAAGGAGACATACATATATTCATGCATTACTGGGCATCAAACACCTCATTGTCTGCATTAACAAAATGGACCTTGTTGACTACAGCGAAGAAGTTTATGAAAAAATCAAAGCTGATTTTCTATCATTTGCATCAAAAATTGAAATTCCTGATATTGAATTTATTCCGATTAGTGCCTTGAAAGGGGACAATGTAGTACAAAGGTCGGAAAACATGCCATGGTATCAGGGGCCTACTTTCCTTTATGCTCTTGAGAATACATACCTGATGAGTGATTATGACAGGGTCAGTTGTCGCTTCCCTGTCCAGCTTGTTCTTCGCCCACAGAGGGAAGGTTTTCACGATTACAGAGGTTATGCCGGCCGTGTTGCTGGTGGAATTTTTAAGAAAGGGGATGAAGTACTGGTTTTGCCTTCCGGATTTACTACCAAAATTAAACGGCTCGAACAATACGGCAAAGAAATCGATTATGCTTTTCCACCCATGAGTATTACCATGCTGCTGGAAGATGAAATTGATATTGACCGCGGAAATATGATTGTAAAAAAATTCAGCCAGCCCAGTGTTGACCAGGAGTTTGATATTATGCTTTGCTGGTTGAACGAAAATCCTCTGATACCCGGAAATAAATATATTTTACGACATACTACCAACGAAGCCAAATGTATTGTGAAAGAAGTACGCTATAAGGTGGATATCAACACCTTGCATCGTAAAAAAGACGATATCAATATCGGCTTGAATGATATTGGCAGAGTCCATTTAAGAACATCGAAGCCCATTATGTTCGACCCCTATAAGAAAAACAAAATCACAGGAAGCGTGATTTTGATTGATGAAAAAACAAACAACACAGTTGGTGCAGGTATGATATTGTAAGCTTTCGTGAAAGAAAATCCATAATGGTGCAGTTAGGTCTTGTGTTCTAACCAGGTATCCACAGGAACTACAATAATTATCCGGATGGCAGCATTTTCGCGTATTTTCTGCTACCATTTTCCTTATTAGAAAATTGACCGAATCTTATTTCCTGATATCCTGTTGAATTCTTCTTTGTTATTATTGTATTTCATTTAAATTTTGCAGAAAGACATAAAGACATGATACAAAGAATTCAAAGTTTATTTTTGTTGCTGGCCGCAGTTTGTTATGGATTATTATTTTTTGTACCCATATACACCCTTTCTGGTGCTGACGGAAATGAAACTGTTCTCATGCAGGTTCATCAGTATTTTATACATACTGAAAGCAGAGATGAAAAATATTTGATGATTCTGCCTTTGATTCTGGCTATTCTTTTAATTGCTGGCAACTTAATAACTATATTTCTGTTTAAAAACCGAAATCTTCAATACAAACTTACCCGTTTTTTTATGCTTGCCGGGAGTGGATTAATCGTGGCATTGTTGTTTGAATGGGATAAAATTAACCGTTCCCTGGGTCAGATAGGGGATGGGCAATTTAAGTTCTGGATTATATTTCTGGTTCTGCCTTTGTTGTTAATTTACCTTGCCAATAAAGCCATTATCAGAGATGAAAGAATGGTTCGTTCGGCAGGAAGACTCAGATGATTAAACCATCCGGGATTCATCGCAAAAACCTGAATCAATACCTACCATTCTTTCGAGCATGCAGGTTGTAACAGATTTAGGCCTTTCGAGAGGATATCCCAGAGCACGGTCCCAGATAATATTTGCAGTTACCCCGAGAGCACGTCCCATGCCGAATAAAACCGTATAAAAGTCATATTCTCTAACGCCAAAATGCCATTGCAGGACACCCGAGTGAGCATCTACATTAGGCCATGGGTTTTTGGCTTTTCCGTGTTCCTGCAGAATAGGTGGCACAACTTCGTAAAGCATCTTGACATATTCGAACAACACACTGTCTTTGATGTGTTTGAGGCAAAATTCTCTTTGAGCTGTATAACGGGGGTCAGTTCTGCGAAGCACAGCATGTCCAAACCCCGGAATCACCTGACCACTGTTCAGGGTATCCCATACATCTTTTTTAAGCTGTTCTTTTGTTGGAAGTTTACCGCCATATTTTTCCATTTGTGCCTGTATCCAGCGTAATACTTCCTGATTGGCAAGTCCATGAAGAGGCCCTGCCAGACCATTTAACATTCCTGAAATGGCATAATAAACATCAGCAAGACCGCTGGCGATGAGATGCCCGGTATGAGCACTTACATTACCGCTTTCGTGGTCGCTGTGTAAAATAAAATACAGTCTTGATACATCGTCATAAGGTTTGTCAATTCCCATCATATGGGCAAAGTTACCGCCATAATCCAGGTGTGGGTCAGGTGGGATGAATTCATTGTTTTTGTATTTCATTCTGTAAATGTAGGCAGCGATTTCGGGCAGTTTGGCCAGAAGGGAAAGAGCATCTTCATATGTGGGGTCCCAATAGTCTTCTTTTTTAAGTCCTTCGCGATATTTTTTAACAAACTTGCTTTCACGCTGTAAAGCAAGAATAGCATTGGCAAACATGGTCATGGGATGTGTATCACGGGGCATAGCACGTAGTACATCAAATACATACCATGGAACATGTTTTCTTTTGTTAAACTCGTCTGCAATTTGTTCAACTTCTTCTTTATTAGGAATATCACCTGTAAGCAGCAGGTAGTACAGACCCTCAACATAAGGCATTTCAGCCCCTTTGGGTTTTGGTAATTTTTCAAGAACTTCCGGGATAGTATATCCTCTAAAACGAATCCCTTCCATGGGGTCAAGATACGAGATGTCGGTAACAAGGCATTTAATACCCCTCATTCCTCCCAGGGCCTGGCTGATGGTAACTTTGTCAATAACAAAATCTCCATGTTCCTTTAACAATTTTAGCGTCCTTGGACGATGTTCCTGTATCTTTTCATAAAGTTTTTGCTTAAGCGTTTTCATTTTTTATTGAAATCTTTGAAATTGTTAAACATTTCACGGTTCGAAATATAATAAAATTATTTGCATTAGAATATATAGAGATGATGATATGTTTGTGTTTTTAAGCATTTTTTTAATAATAAATGAAAAATCTACCCCTATGGTTAACAATAAGTTTAAGCAGGCAATGGGGGAATGATAGAGGCTCTTGTCCTCATTTCACGATCCAGCATGAACAATCCTTGCTTGTTTTCGTCAATCATCTTGAGTTCTTGAAGGTATTGTTCGGCAGTGGCTACTTCCTCAACCTGCTCATCTATAAACCATTTTAAAAAGGAAAGTGTAGCATGGTCCTTTTCAGTAGATGCAAGGTCTGCCAGTTCGTTAATGCATTGGGTTATATAAACTTCGTGGTTATATGTATCTTCAAATACCTCTGTCACAGAATTCCATTCACTTTTGGGCTTTTTGATTGCTTCCAGTGTTACCCTGCCACCTGCATGAATGATATAATCATAAAACTTACGTGCATGAAGAAATTCTTCTTCGGATTGGACTTTCATCCAATTGGCAAAGCCTGGTAAATTGATAGACTCAAGATATGCTGACATAGACATGTATAAGTAAAAAGAATAGAATTCTTCATTTAATTGCTTGTTAAGAGCTTTTTCTATTTTTTCTTTCATCATTTTTAATAATTTTTTTCAAAAATATCACTTTAAAAAGGTTTTTCAAATAGCATTTGAAAAAAGAATAAGATAAGTAAAAATTTGTTTAAATGCTGGAAGTTGTTATCAATTTATCAGGAGTTATCATGATTCATCCATTTGTTTAATTAAAAAAATACATTTTTCTTTTAAAAATACGAAAAGCTTTATAAGGGGTTTCTATGGAGATGTTGCTTTAAATAAATTGCGAGTTCTTCTGCAGGCATTTTTTCGGGATTGATTTCCAGGTGAGCTTTCTTGTAATATTCGAGTCTTTTTTGATAAAGTTTTTCAACAAATGGAACCAGTGAATTCTCAGGAATGTCTTTAATAAGTGGCCTCTGATTTTTATTTTTTACAAGGTATTCGATGATGATTTTTAGAGGTAGATTCAAAAAAATGACAAAAGTATTATCAGTAAGGAGCTTTACATTTTTATTGCTGGCTATTGTGCCTCCTCCTGTCGAAAGAACAAAACTCTTTTTACGGATCAGCAGGTCAAGATACTTTTCTTCAAGTGCTCGAAAGTAATTCTCTCCTTTTTGCTCAAAAATTTCGTTGATGGTTAGCTTTTCTTTTTGTTCGATATAATGGTCCAGGTCGAAAAAAGGAAGGTCAAGGCAATTTGCGAGTTGTTTGCCGTAAAGGCTTTTACCACTTCCCATAAAACCAGTTATGGAAATTTTCATTGGATAATTATTGATTCCTGTCTATTCCAGCCTCTCAAAAATTCCTGAATGGTCATTAGTTTACGATTTTCAGGCTTTACCTCGAGGGGTTCTATGTAACCTCCGGGACAATAAATTTTCATCTGGTTTTTAAAGTCTGTTTCAACAAATCCGGGATTATTTTTATGTTCAACTGAATTGAAATTACATTTCAGAATTTTGAATACCTGATTGTTAAGCAATGTCCATGCACCCGGATAAGGGCTTAGCCCGCGGATAAAATTATAAAGCTTTTCAGGAGATTGATTCCAGACAATACGGCAAAATTCCCGGGTTAATTTGGGGGCTTTTTTTATGCCGGGGATAACCTTCTGTTGAATGGGTGAGATTTTACCGGTAAAAATAGCTTTAACCGTACTAACAACCAGCCTGGCACCTTCCAAAGCCAGACGGTCATGAAGGCTTCCGGCAGTATCTTCAGAATATATCTGGACTTTTTGCTGGAATAATATTTCCCCTGTATCAATTTTGTCATTGATAAAAAAAGTGGTAATTCCTGTATAGGATTCTCCGTTAATGATGGCATGATGTATAGGTGCTGCACCTCTGTAATGAGGAAGCAATGAAGCATGCAGGTTTATGGTGCCATGTTCCGGCAGGCTCCATACTTCAGTGGGTAATTTCCGGAATGCCACTACAACCTGTAGGGCAGGATTCAGATTTTTCAGTTTTTGAAGAAAGGATGGTTCTTTTAAGTTTGCAGGCTGTAAAACAGGAATATGATAAGATTGTGCTGTTATTTTTACAGGCGAGGATTTCATTTTCAATCCCCGGCCGGCAGGTTTGTCTGGTGTTGTAACAACCGATACGACTTCAAAACCTTCTTCTACTAAAGCTTTCAGGGAAGGTACAGCAAAATCCGGTGTGCCATAAAATACAATATTCCGGTCTGCGCTCAATTTCTTGTTAGCTTTTCATGAAACCTTCAATTTCTTCAATGGTTTTGGGGATAGGCCTGCCAAGTACCCTGTGCCCTGTAGGTGTTACCAGTATATCATCTTCGATACGGATGCCTCCAAAATCTTTATATTTTCCTACTTCATTATAGTTAATAAATTCTGTATGCTTTTTCTCTGATTTCCATAAATCTATCAAAGCCGGAATAAAATAAATGCCAGGTTCGATGGTAAATACAAAACCGGGTTGAAGTTCACGGGCAAGGCGTAAGAAAGCCAGTCCAAACTGTTTGCTTCTTTTGATGTTATCATCGTATCCGACATAATCTTCACCCAGGTCTTCCATATCATGAACATCCAGACCCATCATATGCCCCAGTCCATGAGGAAAAAATAAGGCATGAGCACCAGCGGCCACAGCTTCATCCACATCACCTTTCATCAAACCAATTTCTTTTAAGCCGGAAACAATAGTCCGGGCAGCCATAAGATGTAATTCCAGATTTGTTATTCCGGGTTTGACATGAGAAATGGCAGTGGTATTGGCTTCCAGTACAATCTGGTAAATATCTTTTTGAATGGAAGTAAACCGTCCACTTACAGGAATGGTTCTTGTGATATCGGAGCAATAATTCATTTCTGTTTCAGCACCGGCATCTGTTACCAGCAAATCACCTTCTTTCAGGGTATTTCCATGATAATGATTATGTAGAGTTTCTCCATGAACCGAAAGAATTACAGGAAATGATACTGAACCTCCTCGGGACAAGGCTATTCCTTCAATAACTCCTGCAATTTCTTTCTCAATTATTCCGGGTCTGGCCATTTTCATGGCGGTTGTGTGCATCTCATAAGCTGTATCAAGAGCTTTTTCAATTTCTTCAATTTCCCTGTCTTCTTTGATGCTTCTCAAACTTACAATGGCTTTGACCAGGGGTACTGAAAATGAGCTGTTTACTTTTTCGTAAGGAATGCCTGTCAGATATTCTATTTTTTTTCTATTCACACAGCGGTAGGGTGGGGTAAAATGGATTTGCCTGCCTTTAGTAACAGCGGTCTTTAAATAGGTTTCCAGGGCGGCAAGTGTATCGGTATTTTCTACTCCACAGAGTTTTGCCCTTTCACGGATAGATGGCTGGAATCCCATCCATATTATGTCATCCATATCTACGTCATTACCAAAAAGTATTTCTTTATCCTCATCAAGGTCAATAACAGCCATTAAACCAGCCTGATTCAAGCCAAAAAAGTATAAAAAATTTGAATCCTGCCTGAAATGATAGGTGTTTGAAGGATAATTCATGGATGCATAATCGTTGCCCGGGAATAAAATGATTCCACTGTCTAATTTTTCTTTTAATTTTTTTCTCCTTTCAATATAGACTTCCGGATTAAACATAATTTTTCGATTTTGATAATTGTCTTAGAAATGAACTGCTAAATTAGGTTAAATTTTTATTTTGGGACGAGCTCTGGAATTTTAAACTTGTGCTGAGCCTTTGTTAGATAGCTCGGACATCTAGCATTGATGCCGGGAAAATCATAATTACCACCTGAACAATGTAATAAAATGCTAACCTGGGGATTAAATGAAATTCTGCTTTTTAAAGCAGGATATCATAACCAGATACAAAATGCATTCATTAGAAATTGCTGGAAATAGATACAGTGAGTCCATAAATGCCCTTAATGATCATTGCAATAGGTTATTAAATTATTTTTACGCTCATACAACCGAATGATACCGGACGGCTATTAATGCACTTTTCTTTCTTTCCAGTAATAGGAAGGTCTTACAATTCCTGCTATTCCCATTATAACTACAAAAGGAATATATAAAATGGTTCCGGGAATATG
>CAYNBC010000091.1:0-1358 GCA_964395255.1 uncultured Sphingobacteriales bacterium
CTCTATCCCATACTCGACAGTTTACAATATCCTGATGCCTATCGACATATATACCGTATTCGTGATAGTATTTTAAATTCTGGTCAGTTGAAATACAAGGATGTATTTCCCTGGTATATCCGGATTGTTCATCTGGATACTGTGGTCAATGCATTTGCGTGTCCCGGGGGTTACATGTATTTTTATACGGGATTAATTAAAACACTTGACAACGAAGCTCAATTTGCAGGGGTAATGGCTCATGAAATGGCGCATGTTGACCGGAGGCATTCCACCAGTCATCTGACTAAAATATATGGTTTATCTGTTTTGATATCTGTCGTTCTGGGTGAGGACCCGGGATTGATAGCCCAGATAGCTTCCACTCTGATAGCACTTAAGTTCAGCAGAGATAATGAATATGAAGCAGATGAATTTGCTGTCAGGTTTTTATATCCCACTTCCTATAATGCACCCTCACTGGCTGACTTTTTTAAAAAACTGGAAAACTTGCCACGACCTCCAGAATTTTTAAGTACCCACCCTTCTCCCGAAAATCGTTATGATAAAGTACAGGAAGTCTGGCAAAGTCTGGGTGGAAAAGAAGGTAATCTTTACGAAGAAAGTTATCAGGATTTTAAAAATTCTCTGCCTTAATTACATAAATTATGAACAAACAAAAACATACACCAGTTGAAGAACTGGGAGAGTTCGGACTGATTGATTATCTGACTTCTCAAATAAAACTTAAAAATCCTGTTACACTAAAAGGTATAGGAGATGATTGTGCGGTTCTGGATTCCGGAGGAAAAAAAATATTGGTGTCCACGGATATGCTGGTACATCATATTCATTTTGATTTGATGTATACACCCGTCAAGCATCTCGGGTACAAAGCTGTAACATCGGCAATTTCGGATATTTATGCCATGAATGGTAATGCCACTCAGATTTTTGTAAGCCTGGCTTTTAGCAATCAATTTTCAGTGGAATTTATTGGAGAGTTGTATCAGGGTATCATGACTGCATGTGATAAATATGAAATAGATTTTGCCGGTGGTGATACCACAACCATTCCTTCGGGAATGGTTATCAATGTTACGGCAACGGGCCTTGCTGCAGAAGATGACATAGTTTACCGTTCTGGAGCCTCAAAAAATGAAATTATTTGCGTTAGCGGTGACCTTGGAGGAGCATATACCGGTCTTTTGATTTTACAAAGGGAAAAACGGGTTTTTCTTGCCAACCCCGATATGCAGCCCGAATTACAGGACTATGAGTATATACTGAAACGAGCTTTGCGACCCGAAGCTCGCAAAGATGTGATTGAGATTTTTAAAAGTCTTGATTTGAAACCCACTTCCATGATAGATGTTTCG
>CAYNBC010000091.1:1368-8305 GCA_964395255.1 uncultured Sphingobacteriales bacterium
ATGTTTCGGATGGGCTGAGTTCTGACCTTTTGCACATTTGTTATCAATCCGGTGTTGGATGCAAACTATTTGAAGAAAAAATACCCATCGATCCCAAAACTTATGACACAGCCCGTGAATTGAATCTTGACCCGACCATGTGCGCATTAAATGGTGGAGAAGATTATGAATTGTTGTTTACCATACGGCAGGATGATTTTCATAAAATTGAAAATCATCCTGATTTCACCCCCATAGGACATATTACAGACGGGGATTATGGCTGTAAACTTATCACCAAGTCGGGTAATGAACATGAATTACAAGCTCAGGGATGGCAACATTTTCGAAAAAAAGAATAGTTTTAATTCTGCTTGTTGTTTTTCAGGTTTTCTGTTTTGAAGCAGTTGTAGCACAGGATATTCCTGCATTTGATAGTTTAAAGATGGATGTAAAACCGGGCGAATATTACAGGATAGTTCCCGGTCATCCGGTTACCGGTGCCAGCTTGATTATTGACGATCGTTATGATTTTGCCGGATGTTATTTACTGGTAAAACAGGATACTTTGATTCCTTCGGCACAGGAGGAAATTTATGAGGGACAGTTTAAAGGACGCAATATATCCGGTTTAATTTTATTTGACCCGATGGTTGATTCCATGCTTTTTTATTCCGGACAGTTGCAGGGTGAGGTTCGTTTTCATTTTTATTATGCAGGCAAAGTTCCGGCTTTGAGAAAAAAGCTTCAGCAAGATACATTTTGCTCCAGGCCACAATTTGTACCACCCTCGGTATGGAGGGAAGGGCTAACACCTCCTGTTCATGCTCCTGAATATACTTTTCCCGAACACATGGTAATTCATCACTCGGCTACCCTCACACAGGCCAATTCACTCTATGTAATCCGGAATATTTACCTTATGCATACCCAAACCAATGGCTGGAACGACATAGGTTACAATTACCTCATTGATAACGAAGGTGTTATTTATGAAGGGAGAGATGGACAGGGTTATTTCGAAACGGATTATACCAAAGGTGCTCATTTCTGCGGGAAAAATTCCAATACTCTGGGAATCTGCCTTATGGGGACATTTACTACCGATACACCCTCATACGAAGCACGGCAATCGCTTGTTCATTTATTGAGCTGGAAGCTCGTTAAAGACACAATAAATCCGCTTGATAGTTTTATTCATCCCAAAACAACAGGCCATAGCTATCTTCCTGTAATTTGTGGGCACAGAGACGGTTGTTCTACCGAATGCCCCGGGCAGGTTCTTTATTCATTGCTTCCGGGCATTAGAAATTCCGTTAAAGCTGTTTTCGATTCATGTTTACACCTTGCTGTAACTGAAAAATTGCATGCGCAGGAACTTAACATCCGATTTGCCCGTAACAACAACATCCTTTTACTGGATTTCCCTTCAGGGGCAAAAGAAAGATTTGTTCTGAATATTTTTGACCTTTCGGGGAAAGCTGTATTTCATAAAGTTCTGAAAGGGGAGGATTGTTATTCCCTGGATATAGGCAGCCTGGTTCAGGGATTTTATGTGATTTCAGTTTCAGGTAAGAAATGTTATTATTCAGGCAAGTTCTTTAAAAATTAAAGGCTAAATTTCACAATATTTCAAATTTGTATAAAATGAAAAGAAATGTTGTTGTTATAGGGGCATTTGTCTTTGCTTTGCTTATACTTAAAGGTGATTTAAGGATATTCACCTATTTGTACGAAAGCCGGTTGAATCATTTCATGGGGAAATATACCTATCTAATCCCGCCTGAAAGCCCGGAAATGGCTGAATGGCAAAACTTTCTATTAACCATGAATCCGGCCGATATGACAATTTCCCGGAAAAAATGGCTTGAAGCATATGAATCCACCATACAGGCTGAAAAGAGTTCCTTTTCCTACAGAAATCAGGGCTATAAAATGGACTGGAACGAAATCCCCGCAGATATGGGTGGAAGAACCCGGGCATTAATGGTTGACCCTACCGTGTCGGGAGGAAAAAAGATTTGGGCAGGTGCAGCTACGGGAGGCGTATGGTATAATGAAGATATAACAGATTCTGCTTCGCAGTGGCATTGCGTTAGTAATTTCTGGCCGTCACTGGCAGTCTCCGACCTTGCTTTTGACCCCAACCAGCCGGGTACTTTTTATGCCGGCACAGGAGAGTATGAAACTGCAAGAAAAATTTACCGCGAGTCGTCCGGGCTGGGAACCGGTATCTGGAAAAGTGTTGATTCCGGAAAAACCTGGAGTTTATTGGATTCTACTCTCACTTTTAAGTATGTTTCTTTTGTGCGGGTGGTGGACGAAAACGGGAAAAGTGTTCTTTATGCTGGTGTTGTTTCGGGCTTATATATGGGAAAGTTTCATCATTCCCGGCCTTCCGAAGGATTGTTCCGTTCGGTAGATGGTGGAAAGACCTGGGTACAGGTTTTACCCGATATTCCCGGAGAAAATAAACCCTTTGCACCATCGGATATGGTGGTCCTTCCTTCAGGCAGGATTCTGGTTGGTACCTTGAAAAATGAAGACGGAAAAGGAGGTTCATGCATACTCTGGTCTGATACCGGCTTACCCGGAAGCTGGAATATCGTGGATGATTGGAACCGGAAAATAAAACAGGACCCCGAATATCCGGTTCCCGGCAGAGTAAAACTTGCTTTTGCACCTTCCAGACCTGACAGTGTTTATGCGATTGTGGGTGCCGGATATTACACCTCTACAGCCTTTAATTATGCCATTGGCAGATATTTTATCACTTCAGGTGACGGTGGTAAAACATGGCAGGAAGCTTCAACACCACCCACAAATGAACGTAACTGGGCAACCCTTTCATGGCATGCATTCAGTATTGCTGTTCACCCTTTAAATAGTCAGTTTGTTCTAATTGCTGGTCTGGATTTGTATCGAACTCAGAATGGCGGAAACAATTGGGAGAGAATTTCTGACTGGGCTGGAATGTACGATCCATCTCAAACCGATTATGTTCATGCTGATATTCATGAACTGGTTTTTGGCACATCCCCTGACCATTTAATTATTGCAACCGATGGAGGTGTATTTCAAACTTTTGATATTTCACAAACATCGCCAGTATTTGAGCAAGTTAACAAAAACTTCAATACATTACAGTTCTATACGGTCGATGCTTATCCTGTTCCTGATTCTTCCTTTTTCATTGGAGGATTGCAGGACAATGGCAGTTTATTTTATACCTCCGCCAGAACCAATATTTATCATATGGTCAGTGGTGGAGACGGAGCTTATTGCTTTTTTGATGATAATGAACCGGGCACTTTTCTAACCAGTGTCTATTACAACCGTTATTATTTATTTAAAAACTGGAAGCTTACAGCAACATTTCCGAACTATTCCACGGGTATATTTATAAATCCTGCTGATTACGATGATGTTAATCAGATTTTATATGCCAATGCATGCATGTTTGACGGTACTTATGCCGATATGTTAATCAAAATACCCATTGGACAAAAGCCTATTCAGGCCACGGCAGTTCCTTTGAACACCGGTTCTTCCGTTCCGTTTACCCATATTCGTGTTTCACCTCGTGAAAAAAATGTCGTTTATGTAGGAACCATGTCTGGCAAAGTATTTAAAATAAGAAATATAAGTTCCAATCCTGATGCTGAGGAGCTTACAGGTAAAAATTTTCCAGATGCTTCGGTATCCTGCATTGCTTTTGGAGGAAGTGAAGACACTATTCTCGTTACCTTTTCAAATTATGATGTTCCTTCCGTTTTTCTAAGTGTTGACGGTGGTCAAACCTGGGTGAATAAAGAAGCGAATTTACCGGACATGCCTGTTAGGTGGGCATTATTCCATCCTGAAAATTCTTCACAGGTGTTGCTGGCTACCGAAACGGGTGTCTGGGGCACCACCCGTCTTATGAGTTCTTCTGTCCGCTGGGAGCCCTATAACAATGGTTTGCCGGCTGTTAGAGTAGATATGCTTCGTTTAAGATATGACGATAACACTGTTGTTGGTGCTACTCATGGCAGAGGCCTATTTTACGCACATTTTCCGAAAAGTAAAATTAACCTGGCTGCCAATTTCTCTTCCAGTAAACAATTACTCTATCCGGGCGAAAGTGTTGACTTTTTTGACCTTTCTGCAGGAAATCCGGCTCATTTCAAATGGTATTTTCAGGGTGGTTATCCCGCTTATTCCGAACAGCCCAATCCTGCAGGAATTCGCTATGACAGTACAGGTTATTTTGATGTGGCTCTGGTTATTGAGAAAAATGGAAACAAAGATTCTCTTTTTAAAAACGATTACATACATGTGATACCTACAGGTCTGGCACCTTCAAATCTGGAACCGTTTCATATTTATCCTGTAGTAAATCGAGGTCAGTTTTATTTAACCCATCATTTCATTTCGGGCATCTTAAAAATCCTATCCATAAATGGAAAAATAATTTATGAGTTTCCCCTACAAAAAGGCACATCCTTTTATGATTTGAAGTTGAATCAAGGAATTTATCTGATTTACATCACAGACGGGAAAACGGTAGGTATAAAGAAAATGATTGTCAGCTACTGAGCTGTGGAAGTGAAGGCATACTGGATAAGGTTTGCCCCCATCTGAAGGGCTTTTAGCCTGATTTCGGGTGGGTCTTTATGAACATCTGGATCTTCCCACCCATCTCCCAGGTCACATTCATAAGTGTAAAATAAAACCACTCTTCCTTCATGAATGAGAGCAAAACCCTGAGGGGGCTTTCCATCGTGTTCGTGAATTTTGGGAAGCCCGTCCGGAAAATCAAATTTTTGATGATATATAGGATGGTTAAAGGGTAGTTCTACAAGGTCATACTCGGGAAATATTTTCTTTATTTCAGGGCGTATAAATTTATCCATTCCATAATTATCGTCTATATGAAGAAATCCGCCTGCCAATAAATAGTTTCGTAGATTTTCTGCTTCAGCGGGGCTGAAAACCACATTTCCGTGACCAGTCATATGAACAAAAGGGTAGTTGAAAATATCGGGACTTCCTGCACTCACATCTTCTACACCGGCAATGGAAGTACCCAGTTGTTCGTTACAGAACTTAACCAGATTGGGCAGGGAAGTGGGGTTGGCATACCAATCACCACCACCGCGGTAGGTAAGCCGGGCAATTTTCAAATTCCCTTGCTGGTTCTGTGCCTGCAAATCAGGATGTAAAAATAAAGTTAAGGAAATAAAAATCAGGTATTTAAGTTTTTTCATCATAAAAAATTTTAGCATGAATAACTGACAAAGCATAAATAGCAGCAGTTTCGGAACGAAGCCGTAAGCCGGATAAGGATACTGGCTCAAATCCGGATTGTTGTGCGCGTTTTATTTCAACGGGGTCAAATCCGCCTTCAGGACCGATAACTATTAAACTATTTTTTGGATGGGATAATTTTTTAAGTAAATGATTTTCAGGAGTTGCTTCGCACCATGCAATGTATTTTGAAGTGTTTTCAAAAGGTAAATCCATAGCTTCTTCAAAGGACAATATTTTTTCATTCATTTCGGGTAAGTAGGGATTTTTAGATTGTTTTAAGGCGGCTATGGCTACTTTGTTTAATCTTTGATAATTTATTTTATGACGGACGGAGTAACGGGATTGATAAAAAATAATTTTTGTGCATTGCAACTCTACTGCTTTTTCAATGATCCATTCATTTTTTTCCCGGCTGGCTAAAGGACTGAAAAGAAGAATCATTTCAAAAGTTGGTCGTGGGATTAAACGAGCATGCAGAATTTCAACCAGAGCATATTTATTTTTTAACAGAAGTTTACCACGCGCATAAAGTCCTTTTCCATTGATGACATAAACTTCATCACCGTTATGACAACGAAGAACACGCACAAGATGATGATATTCATCATCCGGAAGTCTGATTTGATTTTCATTTCCGTCATAATGGGCTATAAATGTCAGGATTTCGTTCATGTATCAGCTAGATTGGCTCCATCAAAAATACCGTTTTCAAGAATTTTCAGGTAAATCTCCCTGCATATCCAGGCATCCATGGCAGCATATTTTATTTGTGACGAAGTTAGTTTCTCTCTTTCCCAGTTGGAGGTCTGTTCGTTTTTGGTTATGCGCTTACCTAAAACAATACCTGCCAGATTTCGTAAGCCGGTTTTCTTAAACCCCATCTTTTTTACAATTTCGGTAAGGTCCAGGAATGAGTCTCTATGATATGAAAATCCAACATTTTTTAACTTAACAAGGTCATCTTTAATAGCATTTCCTACTTTTATAACCTGAGAAGATAAAAACAATTGATTCAGAGAATCATGATAACCTGTTTTGTTGATTCGAAAGAGAAAAACCCTCTCAGGGGCTGCAAGCTGAATTAATGCAACAGGATTAACAACACCTTTTTTAAACGAGGGTCTTGTTTCGGTGTCAAAACCCAGCAAATCAAATTGAAATAGATAATCAACAGCTTTATTGATTTGATTTAAGTTGTCCACGACAACAATTTCACCGCTGAATACTGCTGTGGGTAAATTTTTTATTTCTTCGGAAGTAATGGATTTTTGAAACATGGCTTTTTATCAACTCATCCTCATGGAAATATCTCCTTCACTGTCAAAAGTTTCCACTATGCCTGAAGCCTGAGAACATTTGATACGGGCACTTGCTCTGGTGTTGGTATTGTAAATGGCGAGCTCTCCCGATTGAGAATCACCACCCAATGAAAATACAAGGTCATTGGTGTTTGTGGCATACATGCGAATGGCATGTTCATAATCAAGACCCTGAATCTGGATTCTGTTGCCATTTGTACAACTTAACTGGATAACGGCAGCTTTTCCTTTATTGCCGTAATCGCCCAGATATAACAAAACATTGCCATTTTTTACAATCCTCAACGAGTTACAGGTGATATCCAGTCCATTCTGAATTGTTTCTTCAGAAAGCTCTTCTATATTTC
>CAYNBC010000092.1:0-8076 GCA_964395255.1 uncultured Sphingobacteriales bacterium
GAGGAAAACCTCCAACCCTCATCTTAACATACTGAATAACACCTAAAAAGAAGATTGAGTACTGAAATAAAATCTGTAGTTTTGCTATAAAGATTTTAGCCGATGCCTATTACTCGAATGAAAGAAAATATTACCAACGGCTTCAGGTACTTGTTTAACCAATTTCAGCGTAGTTTTTTAACAGTGATAGTTATTGTCATTGGAATCATGGCTCTTGTAGGCATGTTGACAGCTATTGAAGGGTTAAAAAGCAGTGTGGTACAGAACTTTGCACAGATGGGCTCCAATTCTTTCATGATTACAGACGAACTCATGTTTCGTAATTCCTGGGGAATGGAAAAAGAAGTGCCTGAAATTACCTATCGTCAAGCCGTTTTATTTCAGAAGAAATATGATTATCCCGAAACATTTGTTTCTGTTCATTATACAGCTACTTCATCGGCTACTGCCAGGTATAAATCAAAAAAAACAACACCTAAAATCATGGTGGTAGGAGCTGATGAAAATTATTTCATTACTTCCAGCCTGGAAATTGAAAAAGGCCGTTCTTTCAGCCGCTTTGAGCTAAATAATGGCGTGAATGTAGCCATCATTGGAACCCAGCTAAAGAGAGATTTGTTTGAAAATGAAAACCCGCTCGGAAAAATTCTAACCGTTAATAATGGAAAGTACAAAATCATAGGAATACTGAAAGAAAAAGGCAGCACATTTGGTTTTTCCTACGACAATCTGGTCATACTGCCCATCCAGACAGCCCGAAAAAGTTTTATCAGTGAAATGCCCAATTATAAAATAACCATCCACACCCATTCTATTGAAAAGATAGATGCAGCAGTCGAACGAGCCATAGCTTTATTTCGTACTGTGAGAAAACTTTCACCCGCTGATAAGAACAATTTCAAAATTGAACGCAGTGATAGCCTTGTAGGAATGGTCTCGCAAAACCTCAGCGTCATTTCTATCATTACTATTGTGGTAAGTATTATTACACTCGTAAGTTCATCTGTGAGTTTGATGAATATTATGCTGGTGTCGGTAAAGGAAAGAATTCGGGAAATAGGAACATTAAAAGCCCTGGGAGCTACTATAAATGACCTTAAAATTCAGTTTATTTCCGAAGCTATTTCAGTCAGTCAGCTCGGTGGCATTCTGGGTATTATTTTTGGAATTGTGGTTGGTAATATCATCGGTCATCAGATGGGAAGTATATTTGTTATCCCCTGGTTCTGGATTATTACTGCTTATATCGTTAGTATTGTTGTGGGCCTTGTGGCAGGCTATTATCCGGCAATAAGAGCAGCACGTCTTAATCCTATTGATGCCTTGAGATATGAGTAATCTTTATATTCCTGTATCTTTATGGGCATCAGTAAAAACCATAGCACAGAGCCTGATGGTTTTTTCATCTTCATCAAACAGCTTCAAATGATGATAAAAAGGCAATAAGGCTGTTTGTTCTTCAATACCCTGTTTGATAGCCGGATATTTCTTCTTCAGCTTTGTTAAAATCCTGATAAAAATATTTGGATTTTCCAGAAAAGCCTGACCCGTGGAAACAAGAAGATAATCCGGTCTAATCTCTTTGATAAGACGTTTCATACGATAATACAACAACTTTTCCCTGATTTGTTTATGAGGACTACCACTGGCAAAACAGAAATAAAATTCATCACCTTTCAACCCGGGATAATTTTTTATCTTATTAATTCTTTGCTGGGTTTCCAGATTATTCCATGAAAATAAAATAAGTATTTTCATTCATTTTTTTTCATCCGGCAGGCAAAATGATACTTTAAATCCAATTTCTTCACTGCTTTCTACCCAGATTTTGCCCCCGTGCTTTTGAATAAACTCCTGGCATAAAATAAGACCCAACCCTGCTCCTTTCTTTTGAATATATCCTTTATCCTGTTTTATTCCAATGCTGTTAACATCTTCTTCCATTTTAAATAATTTGTTTTTTTCAGAATCAGTCAGGCTTACGCCACTATTCTGAATGGAAATTAATACGGATTTTTTTTCTCTGGCAGCATATATATCAATAATGCCGTGGTCGGGAGAAAATTTAACAGCATTCGATAACAAGTTTCTAACCACAGTATAAATCATATTTCGGCTGGCATAAACAGTCAAAGGTGAATCAAAGTTAAATTGAACTTTTAAGTCATGGGTTTTAATTTCATTATCAAACAGTTCCAGAGTTTCTTTAAACAAAGTTTCGATATCAATTGGTTCTTTGTTGATTTTCAATAAACCCGATTGTGATCTTGCCCACTGCAACAAATCGCTGAGCAATGAAAGTGTGTTGCTCGAATAGATTTTGATTTGTTGTAAATAGTTTTTTAATTGTTTTTCCGGTAAAGCAGTGGTGTTTTCATATAAAATATCAACCAATCCAAGGATGGTGGACAAAGGGTTACGTAAATCATGTGCCATGACAGCTATAAATTTGTCTTTCATGGCATTGAGTTCTTTGAGTTTTTTACTTTGCCTTTTTAATTTCTCGGCTTGTTTTTTAATTTTTTCATTGCTTTTGGCAAGGCTCTCTTCCAGTTTATTATTTTCCCTCAATCTTTTAATCAGGGACAATAGTAATCCACGTGCTACTTTTTCATTACTGTATAAAAAGCGGTGAAGGTCTTGATGTTGAAGCTTAATCAAGCATGTTGGGCTAAGCGTTGTTACTGTAGCACTCCGTACATCAGAATCAAGAACTGAATATTCCCCGAAAAACTGAGGCGGTTCCATGGTAGCAAACACATAATCTTTGTCGTGTATTTGTACCTTACCAGAAAAAATAAAATATATGCCATCGGGATAATCACCTTTTGAAAAAATAACATGCCCAGCTGGAAAATTCACAACCTCGCAAAAGTCGGATAAATATTCAAGGTCATCCCTTGCGGTATCGGTAAATATTTTCACTGATTGTAAAAAATCAATCAGTTCATTTTTTTCAATACTGATAGCCTTATCTTTCATAAAAAAACAACTTACTTATCAGGTTCTTTTAAAGATAAAAACCAATCAGTAAATATAGTATATTTTTCAAAAGCAGGGAAACAGCTATCAGATAAAAGCTTTCAGAGCAAAATAAAAATTTCTGCCAGGAGCACTTACACCGGAGGAATAAGTACGGTAGTGCCTGTCCAGAATGTTTTCAATGCCCATGCTTATTTGTACCTGGCGGTTAACCTGATAAAAAGCCCTGGTATTTAAAGTAAACCATGCCGGAGAGGAACCGTCAGGAGCGTAAAGATGAGGTTTGTCCTGTTCAGAAGGTGCCAGTTCATCATAGGAAAAACCATCACTGAAACGGCTATAAAAACTTACTTTTAAATGGTCTGTGCTATAAAGAATTTCTACTTTTCCAAAAGGCGGTGGAACATGCCTTAAAGGAACATTATCAATCTGGTCTTTGCCTTTTAAATAATTAAAAGAAGCTTTCAAGGAAAGCTGTTGCCATAAATCAACAATAAACTTGAAAGAGCCACCTGCAATAAAGGCTTCACCTGTGTTTACCAGCGCTTCGACTTTACTCAAAACCCCATCATAATAAATGGAATCCTGACCCTGAAATTGAAAGTCCCTTCTAACCATGGCATCGTTAATATGGGTATAAAACAAGGTGAGTTCAGCTTTTGCTTTATCCGCAAAACTTTTTAGCAAAGAAAATTCAGCGTTATAAGTATGCTCGGGTTTTAAATTATCGTTGGGAACAATAACTACTCCTGGTTCAGAGTCAAATACTTTGGCGACATCATCCACATTGGGAGCCCTGAACCCTGAAGACAAATTATAATTCAATTGCCAGTCATCTGCGGGACGGTAAATAACGCTGATACCACCATTCAATGAACCATTTTTTAGTTCAATATATTCAAATGGAAAATGGTAAAAATAAGTATCAATAAATGAAGAATAAAGATAACAATCGGAAAATCTGCCACCTGCCAGTAATGTAACTTTTGAGTTTAAGTTATGTTTTATACTCATATAAAATGCATGTGAACGGGTTTTGCTGCCGCCATCCGGATAACGGGTAGAAGCCGGACCTGTAGCCCCTGTATAAACATGGTTAACCCATGCACTTGAACTGACATGATTGAAAGCCCCTTCATAACCGTAGTAAAGTTGTGTCAGGGGATGAAGTTTTTTATAAAGGTCCAGATTAAAAGTAACAACATCCACATCTTCCACGCGGTCTGTCCGTATGGGATTGTTTAAATTTCTTGTGTGGCGGCTTTCTTTATATTTCTGATAGGCAAAGGTGAATAACGATTGGTCAAAAATGAAAAGATTCTCGTCATAGCGTAATCCCAGCCTGTGCATCATCCACTTCTGAGGTCCGTAATACCATTCAGCATATTTAAGTTGACCGTTTTTGTACTGGGACAATCTATCATAACGTGGAATATCGGAAGTAGTGGAATAGTAAAAACCGTAGGTAGTTTCAAAATTTGAGGTTGGTTTAAAACCTATTTTCTGAATGAGGGAAGTCATATTATAACCTGTACCTACCTGTATATTGGGGTCAGGGTTTTGAACAATAGAGTCATGGTCTTTCAAAACAAGAACATATTCTGTCCTTTTACCCCAATCAGGGTATTTTTTCGAGCGTACGGCTCCGGTTCTAAGGTCAGAAAAATTGCTATAAGAAACAGCTGTAAAAGAGGCTAACTTTTGGGTACCTGCACTTATCTGGATATGGGCTGTATTTTCATTATCGGCAGTAGAATACCTTAAAAATGCCTGAGCCTGAACATTGTTTTTCTGGCTTCGGGTATAATTTAATTTACGCGTGGTAAAATGCATTACACCACCCAGCGCATCGGAACCGTAAATGACAGTACCCGGCCCCAATATTACTTCCGTTTTCTCCAGCACATTGGGATCTACATTGATGACATTCTGAAGGTTACCACTCCTGTATATCGCATTATTCATTCTTACACCATCCACAACAATGAGTACAGAATTGGCAGCAAAACCTCTTAACATAGGGCTTCCTCCCCCAAGCTGGCTTTTCTGAACATAAATTTCTCCACTCTCAGCCAGCATATCAGCTGAAGTTTGGGGATTCAGAAATGATATTGTGCCCGCATCAAGACTTACTATTTTATTAGGCACCTCTTTTTTCATTTGTTCCCAGCGGGAAGACGAAATCACAACTTCATTTAAAATAACCGTTCGATGAATCATTTTAATAGTGTAACCGGTAATGGGTAAATCAGACATGGCAATTTTTAAGGGATGATAAAATGGATGGGATATCCATAATGAATCATCTGAACGTATTCCTTTCAGGTGAATTTCACCTTGCTGATTGGATAAAAATATTTTACCGGTTTGTATCGACTTGACCGATACATTTTCAATAGGTTGTAAGGTTGTTTTATTGATAAATCTTACTGTCTGGGCACCAACGGTCATTACAATCAACATCAACCAAGCAAAGAATAATTGTGTTTTTATATTCATTGAAATACTTTTTGAAATATTTCCAGTGAGTTAAGATGAGTGAAACCATCTAAATGAAACTGGTAATATTTTTCCATACTATGCATAAGATTCGACCAGTCTTTAAAAGCTATTTTCCACTCATCAAAAAACTTCCAATCATGGGCAATGACTATACCAAAAAGCCTGCTGTGATAGGCGTTCAAACAATTTGAGGAAGATTCAAAATCTTTAACAAAATATCCATTGCTTAAATGAAAAAAAGGTTTTTCCTCCGAATAATTATTGGTGGGGTAAAATCCCAGAAAACGACTCAACTCAAGCATAAAAAAAGGGATAAATGTTGAGTATGGTCCCTGTCGGGAATAAAGGACAGATATTGCATTTTTTAAAAAGTCAAACAAGCTGGTATTTTTTTCCTGTTCTTTTACCGATTTGTAAATGATTTCCGACATAGTTACAAGTACGGCATTTATAGCCAGGTTGTCGTTCAGGTTCAAAAAATGGTTATCAAGACTGAATTCTTTGATTTTGTTTAAGTTTCTGTTTTCGCGATAATAATAAGTCAGATTCAATACATTCATCGGCTGAAGTAAGGCGGCTTTATGGCTGCTTTTTTTACTGAATACGCCCGGAACCAGGAAAGCCAGCATACCATGTTCACGGGTAAAGATTCTAACAATAAGAGATGATTCGGAATACTTGATGTTCCGTATTACAATGCCCTGTGAGTTGTAAATCATTACCGAATAATAAGTAATTTGGTTACATAAGTTTCGGTTCCGGTTTCATCAGAGCTGAAAATAAGGTAAACACCGCTTTTTACCTCCAATCCGTCAAAGTTTTTTCCATCCCATACTGCCTGACCGCCATGCGCTTCTGTTTCATAAACCACATTACCTGCAACATCGGTAATTTTTACACGGGCGTTGTATACCAGTCCTCGTATGGCAATATCACCTTTGTATTCAGGTCTGACAGGATTGGGAAAAGCATAGACCTTTCCGTGAGTTTCTCCACCTTCTATTGCATAATTTCTGAAAGATACAATGCCTGCATCTGTTCCGAAAAAAACCTCACCTGTGTTGTCATTAACCGCTATGGAGCGTATATAATTATCGGGCAGGGGGCTGTTTTCAGTTGTAAAATGATAAATTATTTCAGTTCCGTCTTCAGAAACATAATAAACTCCGTTCCTGGTACCCAACCATTTGTTGTTGGCTCCATCCACAGCAATTACATTAATGGTTGTAGCAGCCAGCAAATATCCTGATTCGTCACCGTTTTCAACCCATATTTTTTGTGCATCAAAATTATAACCTGAAAAAACATCTCCGGGAGAATAAAATACTCCGACACCATCGTCTGTACCCACCCAGATTTTACCATCCAGGTCAATAGCTATCGAGCGTACAAATTCAGAGGGCAAAGCACCCTGTCCTGCAGCAGTTGTTAGTTTTTTATATTTTGTTCCTGTTCTCTTTTCATCAAATACAATCAGGCCACCGTCATTGGGAAGAGTTATCCATTTTTGACCAAAAAAATCTACCACTAAATCACCAACTTTTCTGTTAACCCCGCTGCCCAAATCAAAAGATTTCCATTTTCCATTGGCATACCTTACCGACAAAGGATGCAATGCAGCATAATTGGCTACCCATAGGTTGTTATTTTGGTCAAAGGCAAGTCCTCTAATGTTTACGTACTGGGAATCCCCAATTGTACTTCCTCCCAGTGAACTATTATGTGATTTGTAAATTTTTTGAATATCTCCATCGTAATACTCAGCCAGCCCCCAGCCATAGGTAGCAATAAAAGCATGTTTAGTAACCGGGTCAACGGCAATTTTCAAAATATCCATTACCTGTTTAAAGCGGTCTGATGTCCTGAAATTTTTATTTATCCATTTACCCTTTTCATATATATACATTCCATTGGAAGTATACAAAGGCCCACCGGTACTACTCAAAGCTCCACCAGCCACATACAAAACATCATCAAAGCATGTCATCGACCAGCTGATTTTGGTGGCAGGACCGTCAGGAAAATAAAAATTCAACTTTTTCCCATCATCCCTGGCCAGTGTATAAATCTTTTTTGTGTACCAGAAATTTCCTTTCTCGTCTACAAAAGCAGAGCGTACATTTCTTTCGGTTCTCTCAATTACCTTGTTGTTGGGGTCCAGTGCAACCACCCTGTAATCAAATGTCATGACCAGATAGTTGTTATAATGTTCAATGGAACGGCATCCATTTTCCATAGAATCAATAAAAAGGTTAAATTTTCCATCCTGATATTTCCAGATAAACCCATTGTAATAGCAATAAAGTGCCCGATTGTGAGGGCGCATATAATAGGAGCTACCATTTGCAAAAGTGCTCCAGTTCCGGTAATCCAGTAAATTAATCTGATGACCCAGTGGCGCCATACGAATTCCGTGCTCGGTAGCAGCATAAAGAGTATCATTTAAAACCGAACAACTATATACCTCGATCAATTCCCCATTTTCACCAATGTTTTGATAAGATTCCCTGACTTCATGCTTTGCCTCATCATATACGACTATACCAAAACTTGTGCTTATTCCACCACCTGGATCCACCTCTTCTAAGACAT
>CAYNBC010000092.1:8086-8304 GCA_964395255.1 uncultured Sphingobacteriales bacterium
TATATACGCCAGCCCATTGTAAAAATAAATATCATTGACTGTTTTTTTCCCGATTACAAATTTTCGTTTCAGGTCAGGTAAATTTTTAATTTCATTGCCTTTAACTACATCTATGTTTGTAGAATAATAAGCAATCATTAAAACATCGTTTTCTTCATCATAACCCATGGAGCTGATATTTACTTCGCTGAAACCATCAATTTTGGAAAGAGTATGAA
>CAYNBC010000093.1:0-8269 GCA_964395255.1 uncultured Sphingobacteriales bacterium
CGGATTATGGAAATCATGACTATGGTAAAAGCATTAAACAATGCTTTAGATATAAAATTAGAAGAAGACCCGGATATAGTGGTTTACGGTGAAGATGTGGGTGTTGAAGGCGGTGTATTCAGGGTAACTGAAGGACTTCAAAAAAAACATGGAGAGCACAGGGTCTTCGATACCCCCCTTGCTGAATCGGCCATTGTTGGAACTGCCGTTGGAATGGCTGCTGCAGGTTTAAGACCTGTTGTAGAAATTCAATTTTCAGGCTTTGTTTATCCTGCATGGAATCAGATTGTCTCTCATCTGGCCCGTTACCACAACCGAAGCAGGGGAAGATATAAAATGCCCGTTGTTGTCAGAATGCCCTATGGAGGTGGCATCAACGCACTGGAACATCACAGTGAAAGCATGGAAGCCATGTTTGGTCATGTTCCTGGCTTAAAAGTCGTTATCCCCTCCACCCCACATGATGCTAAGGGCCTTTTAATCTCGGCCATTGAATCAGATGATCCCATCATTTTCATGGAACCCAAGAGAATTTACAGGGCTATTAAACAGGAAGTATCCGAAAAGAAATTTAGCATACCCATTGGCAAAGCCAAAGTACTCAATGAAGGTACTGATGTTACCGTAGTTGCTTTTGGTGCTATGATTAGAGAAGTTCAGAAAGCCATGTTGATGGCTAAAGAAGCTGGTATTTCAGTTGAATTAATTGATTTAAGAACCATCTATCCTATTGATAAAGAAACCATCGTAAAAAGTATCCGCAAAACCGGAAGAATAGTTACAGTGGCTGAAGGCCCAACTACTTTCGGAATTGGAGCTGAAATAGCCGCTATCGCCAATGAAGAAGCATTTCTTTATCTTGAAGCTCCTCCAAAAAGGGTCACCGGATTTGATACTATTGTTCCTTTACCCAGAGGTGAACATCATTATCTGATAAAACCGGATAAGATTTTTTATGAACTGGAAAAAACTGTAACTTACTAAAAGACAAATATGAGGTTTATATTTAATTTTCCTGATATTGGTGAAGGCCTTGACGAAGGTACCATTGCCGAATGGTATGTTGAAAAAGGCCAGACGATCAAAGCAGGAGATCCACTTGTTAAAATGGAAACCGATAAAGTGGTAACGGACATTCCATCACCAAAATCGGGAGTGATAGTTGCCCGTTTTGGTAAAGAAGGTGAAACCATACAGGTAGGAACTCCTCTGGTTGAAATTGAAATTGAAGGCGTAGAAGGAGAAGCAGCTCAGGAAGAAGCAAAGAAAACTACTCTGGAAGTGGTGGAAGAAGAAGGTGCGGGTGTTGTTGGAACGCTTGAAGTAGCAGGTAATACAGCTGTTATGTCTGCCAGCGATGAAGGTGTAGACGAAACTTCTCCGGTTGAAAAATCACCCTACAGGAAAAAAGCCCTTGCAACACCGGTGGCTCGAGCCATGGCAAGAGAAATGGGCATCGATATCAATAAGGTTAAAGGAACAGGCCCTGGTGGCAGAGTAATGATTGAAGATATTAAAAAATATGCTGCCCAACTTTCTCCTCAGGAAATTACTTCACCAGAACCTGTGGCAGATAAAAAAAGAGAAACTATTGAACCTCTCAGTCAAATCAGGAAAACCATTGCCCGTAACATGCTGACCTCCAAGCAGAACATACCCCACATGGCAGTTCATGAAGAGGTTGAGATTTCGGAATTGATTCGTATCCGTGCAAGGTTCAAAGAAATACTGGCTGAAGAAGGTATTAAGCTAAGTTATTTGCCATTTATTATTAAAGCCACAGCAAAAGCCCTGATGAAATATCCTTCTTTAAATGCCCGCATGGACCTCGAAAACAATCAGGTAACCTATTATCATTATGTCAATATGGGATTGGCAGTAGATACTGAAAAAGGGCTTGTTGTACCGGTTATTCGAGATGCCGATACCAAATCCGTCACAGAAATTGCCAGGGAATTACAGCAAATTGCCGAAAAAGCCCGTAACAACACCCTTACACTGGATGATATGCAGGGCGGCACCTTTACCATCACCAACTACGGTTCCATTGGTGGTATTTTCGCCAACCCTGTTATCAATTATCCTCAATCAGCCATACTGGGGGTAGGACGTATCCTGAAAAAGCCCATGATTAATGACCAAAACGAAGTGGTCGCTGGTCAGTTCCTGCCTTTAAGTCTAGCTGTTGACCATCGCATTGTAGATGGTGGCAATGTCGCTCGCTTTTTGAATCAATTAATGTTCTATTTGTCCGAACCATCGAGCTTAATTTTAGACTAATAAAATCTTGTTATTATGAATTATGATGTTATCATTATTGGTGCTGGTCCTGCTGGCTATGTTGCAGCTATCCGTGCTGGTCAGGTAGGTCTGAGAACAGCACTGATTGAAAAAAAACACATTGGAGGAATGTGCCTGAACTGGGGTTGTGTGCCAACAAAAGTTCTGATTGAATCAGCCAAAGTTTATGATAAAATTAAACATGCTGACGAATTTGGTGTGGATGTAAATTCAGACCAGGTTTCTTTTAACTGGGAAAAAACCTTATCCAGAACACATTCCATTGTAAAAAAATTAACATCAGGCATTGAATACCTTTTGAAAAAAAATGCTGTCGAAATTATTACAGGAGAAGCCCGAATCAATAAAAATCATTCCGTAACGGTTGACAATCGCAATATAACTGCTCCCCATATCATTATAGCCACAGGTTCCTACCCTTCCCCATTACCTGTGGAATTACCACCTGAGGTTGAATTACCTCTGGAAAAACTAACAAAAACAAATAAAATCGGACAGAATATTGTTTTAATGGGACATGGTCCGCACATCGCAGAATTGGCCCAGTTCTTTAGTTTGATCGATAAAAAAGTAACCGTAATCCTGAATGAGGAACTTATTATCCCGGATGCGGATGAATACCTCTCTAACTATCTCGAGAAAAAATTAAAAAGTCAGGGTGTTAAAATTATCAGGTCAAAGAAGATTGATAATTATGAAAAAGGAAAAATCAAAGTACAAAATGAAACCGTATCCTGCGATGTTTTTATCAATCTCAACAGGCGAGGTGCTGTAATACCGGATACAGAGGTTGATTTGAAAACCACTAAAGACGGCTATCTGTTTACCTATGATAATCTGGAAACTTCGGTACCCGGTATTTATGCTATTGGTGATGTTAATGGCAGGAGTTATCTTGCACATACAGCCTCAGCCCAGGGAATCTGGTTAATCAACCGGATAAAAGGTATCAGAAATGAATTAAATCTTTACCTCTATCCCCTGAATATATATACCATTCCCGAAATTGCTCAGATAGGCAAAAGCGAACAGCAACTCAAAAAAGAAAAAATTGACTATAAACTTACCGAATTCCCACTGACAGCCAACGCCAAAGCCCTGGCAGAAGGAAATATTGAAGGAAAAATCAGAATGTTTTCGGATGCCCGCTTTGGACAGGTTCTGGGTGTACAAATTATTGCCCCCAATGCTACTGATATGATTTCTGAAGCCTCAGCATGGATGCAAACCGAAGGAACAATCTATGACATTGCACAGACCATACATGCTCATCCTACTATTTCAGAAATTTTTGTTGAAGCAGGCTTTGAGGCCATTGACAGGGCCATTCACAAATAATTTTAACGAGGCAATAGCTGATAATATTCCTGGACTTTCTTTTTGTAATAGGGTTTGAATTCAGCTGGTGACCGGATAATAACCTCACTATTTTTCTTCTTTTCCTGAAGATATTTTTCCAGTGAAGGAGGCTGTCTGTGAATAAGCTGATTAGCCGTTTTACTTTCCCTTCTTTCTTCTTCTTCCTGTTTTCTTTCGGCTTTTTCAGCTTCCAATAGTTTAATTCTGATTTCTTCCTGTCTTTTTAGCAATTTGTTAGTTAGTTTTTTATTGGCCAGTTCTTTTTCCGTTTGCTCCATCAATTGCTGCAATTCATTAAGCAAATCGGAAGGTTTGTCACCGTTTTTGATTTTTTCCATTTGCATTTGCCGGATAGCATTTCGAATCATTTCCTGTTTGGCAATCATTTCAGCCAGTTGTCGGCTCATTTTTTCTCCCCCGGGCTTTTTCCCTTCTTTCATTTGCTGCAATTGTTTATTGAGCTGTTCCTGAAGTTTCTTCAGGTCAGAAATATCGGGCATTTGTCCCTGCCCTCTTTTTTTCATGGACTGGCTGCCCGACATACTGCTCATCATTTCACTCTGCAGGTTTTTAAGGATTTCACTCAACATTAGAGTTAAATCATTTACCTCTTTCATCACTTTCTGCTGGTGAATTCTAGCCGTAGGTGTATTTCTGTCGGAAAGCTGTTCAAGAACCCTATTCATGTCAAAATTAATTTCAGATATTTTCTGATTAATATATGATGACATTTGAGGTAATTCCCTGCTCAGTGCGTCAAGACTGTCTTCCACCATTCTGCTGATGTCCTTTAATTGTTTTTGTTGTTCAACCAATTCAACATATCTTGGATTATAAGATGTCTCTTTGTAGAATTTATTGAATAAATTTTCCTGTTCAAAGGATATATATAACAAATTTTCGAGGATTTCTCTCAATTTGGCAATGTTGATTTCGAGTTGTTGTTGTTTCATTTGCATCAACATGGAATTTAAATTATTGGCTGCCTGTTTCATTTTAGCCCCAGCGTTTTTTTGATGTTGCGATGCCTTGTTTTTCTTCCCCATATTGAGTTGCTCACCGGCATTTTGTTGTTCTTTATCAATATCTTCTATATCCTGATTGATATCGTTCATATTGACAGGATTGTTGAGTTCTTCGTTGAGTTTTTTATTATCTTCAAACTCCTCTTTGATCTCATCAAATTTTTCATTGAGTTCCTGCTGTTTTTCTTTTAATTTTTCAAAGTCTTCCTTCTTCTTTGCCTCCCGTGTTTCTTCACTTAATTTTTCCTGCTTCTCCGACAGATTTTTAAGGTCGTTTATCAGTTGTTCAGTTTTTCGTTCAAATTGAAGTTTTTTAAACATGTCGAGCATTCGGTCGAGTTCTCTGGAGAGATTTTCCTGATTGAGCTTCATTCTGTCAAGGTTTTTTTCAATTTCATCCTTGAGCTCCTTTTCAAGCATTCGTTGTAATTCCTCAATCTTTTCTTTC
This sequence comes from uncultured Sphingobacteriales bacterium, assembly GCA_964395255.1. Lineage (GTDB taxonomy): Bacteria > Bacteroidota > Bacteroidia > CAILMK01 > JAAYUY01 > CAYNBC01. The sequence goes on from CAYNBC010000093.1 coordinate 5,134, forward strand.
AATTCCTCAGGGAAAATTTCATCAAATAGTTTGTATAAATCTTCGTATTTCTTCAATAAATCATCCTGAATAGGATTGATATTGTTTTCATAATTTACTTTTTTCTGAAATTCTTTCTTCAGGTCTTCCATTTCCTGTTTCAGACTTCTTTCTTCTTTCAAAACATTTTCGATAAACTTTTTATCTTCCCAGTTCAATTCTCTGGAATTGAGCATACGCTTTTTAATCTCTTCGATGTCATTTTTCAGCCTTTGTGCTTTCCTGACAGTATTTTCAAGCCGTTGTTCCAGGTCACTTTCCATCTGATTAAGCTGCTTTTTCATTTCCTCTTCAGCGGGGATGTTTAAATAGAACATTCTTGAAATCGAATACTTGGGACCATGAATCGCGTCATTGTCCCACACCCTGAAATAGTATCTCAATTGTTCACCTTTGTTAATGCCTAAGGCGGAAAGATCAAGGTTGTAATCAAAATACTGGTTAGGCAATTTGCCAATATTTTCAATGATTTTGAATTCTTTAATCGTATCCTCTTCACGAATAATTTCATAAACAAAATCGAGTCTGGTAATACCATAATCATCTGCCATCTCGCCTTGAAAAAACAAATAATTGAAGTTAAATGAATCTTTGAATTCGCTGACACTGATGGAAGGATATGCATCCGGAATCACTGTTATATTGTATTTCAAGGGTTCTGTTGACCGGATATAACGATTGGCTAAAGTTATTTCATAAGGTGTGGTTTTAAAAAACTTATCCGAAAATTGAAACTCATCATTAGCTGTTCGTCTTGCATGAATTTGTTTTTCTCCAAAAAGAAAGATTACATCTTCAGTTTCATCCGATTTCAATCGCCAGGTAATATGCGTCCCTTCCGGAACCATGACATCACCAATGTTTTCTTTGTTTTCATCTTCGAGGCCAGTATAATCCGGATACTGTAAAAACATTTGCATGCTACGAAGCAAAGGCAGGGGCAATACTTTTAGATAATAAGTAGAAGTTGAATAATTACCCGAAACAATTCGAAATTCTTTATCCGTAATCACCGAACGGAAGGAATATGAAAACCTTCCAGCGCCAAGAGGTTTCATGGCATATTCTTTTCCATTGATAAGAATAGATGCTTCTTCGGGATAAAATTCACCTTCCGATTTAATTTTCAGAACAAAATCATTTCCTTTAACAACAGCTAAACTATCATTTTCAATCACAAAATGGAATAAATTTCGGGTATTAAAGTCTTTTTTGTATTTAATAATTCGGGCAGTACTTTCAGTAACCATACGGGGACTTAAAATTAAGACGGTCAATATCACAGCTAAAGGAATCGCCAGATATTTCAAATAATGCAGATTTTCTTTGAAATTAACTGCAAGTTCAAACGGAATAGGTTTTATGGCTTCGGTTTTCTTTTCAATACTGGTCAGAATAAGTTCATTATTTTCACTTTTTTCAGCCAGTTCTTCGAGTTCGAGAATGTTTAATAGCTTATCTTCTATTTCACGAAAATGAACACCAATAATTCTGGCAGCTTCTTTATAACTCAATGAATCACCTATCTTTAAAAGTTGAAACAGAGGAATTAATATATTTCTGAACAACAGAAAAATAATCAGGGCAGCTGAAGTCCAGAAAATTACTTCGCGAAGCTGGGAACTCAAATTACCGAAATATTCAATCAAACTGATTAATAAAAAATAAGAAAGAAAAATTGTCAGGGTGTAAATAAATCCCCTTAACATTTTATTTTTATAATAGCGGGAAATAAATCTGTTAAGTTTTATATAAATGGGTGATGTTTTCCTATTATTATCCATAAATTGTGATTCTCAAAGGTGCAAAGCCAATGCCATAAGGCATGAAAAATTTTCAGCAAATTAAGGATGGAAAGTCAATTTAACCTAAAATTTTTCATTACTCTTCAAAAACATATCAGGCATTAAGTTTGTGAAAGAAAAATCTCAAAAAAAATAATCCTATGAATATAGATGTTAAATGGATGGAAGAGATGGCCTTTAAAACAGAGGTAAATGGCCATAAAATAGTCCTCGATGCAGATGAAAAAGTGGGTGGCAAAGACCGTGGTCCTCGCCCCAAACCATTATTACTGGTTGCACTTGGTGGCTGTACCGGTATGGATGTAGTCTCCATACTTAAAAAAATGAGGGTGGAAGTAAAAGATTTTAATATTCATATAGAGGCTACGCCAACGAAAGAACATCCTGTCATTTATGAAAAAATTCATATCATCTACGAATTTACTGGCGACAATCTACCCATGGATAAACTGGAAAAAGCCGTTAATCTCAGCCAGGAAAGGTATTGCGGAGTAAGCGCCATGCTCAAGAAAGCTTCAGATTTGAGCTTTGAAATCAAAGTGTATCCAGCGCACTAAAAAATGCCTGAGCCCAGCATAACCAGCGTACAGTTTTTTACTACTTCAATGCCATTTTGAAGGGCCCACTTCTCCAGTTCAGGATTTTCAGTGCCCGGATTTAATATCAGCCTGCGGGGTTTATTTTCCAGAATAAAGTCAAACCATTCTTTTTGATTCCTGGGACCCACATAAACACTTATCGTATCTACTCCTTCAAAACGGCTTTGCCTGTCGGTAACAATCTGTTTTCCAAAGAGGCTTCTGTTTCTTATTCCAACAGGAATTACTTCATATCCATGTTCCATCAGCGCAGCAACAGCTTTGTAGGCATAACGTTCCGGATTATCAGTTGCACCAAGAACAATTACTTTTTTCACTTGATTTGAATTATTTTCGTTTTTTGAAATCGAAACCATGTTAACCCATGTAAATTTGCGTTCAAAATTATGAATTCATTATCATATTATTTTCGTTTGTTTTACGAGCGTTATCTTAAACACCCAGATATTATTATCCGCTTAATCGTCATTAATGTCCTGGTTTTCATTATTATCGGCCTGATAAAGCTGGGGTATTTCATTTTTGGAGGTGTAAGCGGGTACAATATTTATAATACTTCCTTTGTAAAAATCTGGAATAATTTGTCTTTATCTGCCATACCTTCTGAAGTGATTCGAAAGCCCTGGACACTGATTACATATATGTTCATGCACAGTGGGATATTCCATATTTTCTGGAATATGTTGATTTTTT
>CAYNBC010000094.1:0-8170 GCA_964395255.1 uncultured Sphingobacteriales bacterium
TGAGGCTTCGTGCCTGGCAGCGCCTTGACCTGGTTGTTTCTTACTACGAAAACAAACGGTTTATTGACGAGGAAATTTATAAAGAATCTCCTTTTTTAGTTGAAATTGATTCCTCTCATCCACAGATTATCGGGGAAAAGTTTTATATCAGTTTTGATAAAAAGCCTGTTCTAACCCTGAATACAGGTTCCGCTTCGTTGTACCATTATTTAAAAAACAAAAATCTGGGACAGGTTTCTGACCTTTCCATAGAAATTCCATTTGAACTAAATCGCTGGGTTGAAAAGGAAGGATTATTCAGATTCAGGATTGTGTTGGCCAGAGGGCATAAGGCTTCAGAACTTGACAATGAAGATTTTGCTTTTGTCTTTAATGTACCAGAAGAAATGGAACCTCCATCGATTGGTATTGAGCAGGTCAGGGAAGGAGCCTCCATTGTTAAAATTTCTGCCCAGGGGCACAACATCCGGAAAATGAAAGATTTTCTGAGTAATCTTACAGGCGTTTATATTGAGAGGGAATTGAGGAACAAATATGCCACATCCATCAACACAATAAATTTTATCGATGCACAATTGAAAGCCATTCTGGATTCGCTGGATTATACGGAAAACTTACTCCAGCAATTCCGCAAGCAAAACAATGTGCTGGATCTGGATTTTCAGAGCGAAAATATGCTTGAGAACATTTCGGACATTGAAAAAAACAAAACAGAATTGCTTTTGAAACAAAAATATTATCAATATCTGGACGATTATATCCGGAAAAACGACAATTATAAAAATCTGGTGGTTCCTGCCATGCTGGGTATTGAAGATCCTCTGCTGGGTAAGTTAATTGAGGAGCTTATCAACACTGATAATGAGCTGAAAGAAATGGAATTCACCACAGGCTCCAGGAGCTTTAAAGTAGCCGAATTAAGGATAAAAATAGATAATATCAAGAAGGCCATACTGGAAAATGTCAGAAATGTAATCAATACAAATCAGATTGCCATTAATGATATAGACAGAAGAATCAATGAATTGACAGCTCAGCTAAGCCGTCTTCCCGAAACCCAGCAGGATTTACTGAAAATTAAAAGGAGATATGATTTAAATGAAAAATTTTACTCTTACTTGCTGGAGAAACAAACCGAAGCGCAGATAGCTAAAGCGGCTGTTGTTGCTGAAAATGAAGTAATTGACCCTCCTGTAATGGAAAAACAAAATGCACCCCGCACGAAACAAAATTATACAATAGCATTTATTCTTGGTTTATTGCTTCCAGGGGGATTTATTTTCCTGAAAGATTATTTTAATGATAAAATTATCGAAAGGTCTGATGTTGAGCGTGTAACAAATTTACCTATTCTGGGACATATTATCCATAATACCAAGAAAAGCTCTCTTGTCATTAAAGACGCGCCCAAATCCGCTATTTCTGAATCATTCAGGAGTATTCGGACCAACTTGCAATATTTTGGCGGAAGTGATGAGGGAGGTCATAAGACTATTTTAATTACATCGGCTGTTGTTGGCGAAGGCAAAACCTTTGTTGCCATGAACCTGGCAGCCATATTTGCTCTGAATGAAAAGAAAACAGTTATTATTGGTTTTGACCTCCGGAAACCCAAAATATTTCAGGATTTCGGCCTGACCAATGTGAATGGTATCAGTACTTATCTTGCAGGTAAATGTGGCCTGGATGATATCATTCAGGAGACAAATATTCAGTATCTGGACCTGATTTCAGCCGGACCTGTTCCACCCAATCCTTCCGAGCTTATTGCTCTGGATAAAACAGGTGAGCTGTTTGCAGAGCTGAAGAAGAAATATGATTATATAATAGTTGACACTCCACCTATCGGTCTTGTCACTGATGCCTTGATTTTAATGAAATATTCGGATATAAATATTTTTATTGTCCGTCAAAGTCATACGCATAAAAAGGTGTTTGCCAATATTATCCGTGATATAGAGAAGAACAAAATCAAAAATATCAGTATTCTCATCAACGATGTCAGGGTAGATGAGAGATATTACGGCTATTCATACGGCTACGGTTATGGCTATGGTTATGGCTACGGCTATGGTTATGGTTATGGCTACGGCCAGGGATATTATGACGATAGTGAATTGGTTCAGAAAAAATCCTTCTGGCAAAGATTAATTTCTTAGAAGCTGTGAAAGAGATACAAATGGTTGACCTTAAAGGTCAGTTTGAGAAGATTCGGGCTCAAATTTATCAGGAATGGGAAAAGATACTTGAGACAACCTCATTTATCAACGGAACAGTCGTAAAGGAATTCGCTGAGCTACTTTCTGATTATTTAAAGGTAAAGTATGTGATTCCCTGTGGAAACGGTACGGATGCTTTACAGGTGGCTATGATGGCAGCTGGCCTCAAGCCCGGAGATGAAGTTATTACAACACCTTTTACCTTTATTGCCACAGCAGAAGTTATTGCTCTGCTGGGACTTAAACCTGTATTTGTTGATGTTGATGAGAAAACATTTAATCTGGATATAAATCAACTCGAAGACGCCATAACACCCCGGACCAGGGCTATTGTTCCGGTTCATTTGTTTGGTCAATGTTGTGACATGGAGGCCATTCTCCGTATTGCCGGACAATACAATTTGATTGTTATAGAAGATGATGCACAGGCCATAGGTAGCAAGTATCATTTTCCGGATGGTACGGTTAAATTATCCGGCACTATGGGTGACATAGGATGCACCTCCTTTTTTCCATCCAAAAATTTAGGAGCCTATGGTGACGGAGGAGCCTTGTTTACAAACGATGATAGTCTGGCTGAGAGGATTAAAATGATTGTAAATCATGGGATGAAAAAACGGTATTATCATGAAATTATCGGGGTAAATTCCAGGCTGGATAGTTTACAGGCAGCTGTGTTAAAAGTAAAATTGCAATATCTGGACAGTTATATAGAAAACAGACGAAAAGCTGCAGCCTTTTATGATACCGCCCTTGCAGTGGTTAAAGAACTGGAGATTCCCTATCGTTCTTCTTACTCAACACATGTTTTTCATCAATACACGCTAAAGGTTAAAAATAATTTGCGTGACAGTTTACATCATTACCTTCTTGAGAATAAGATTCCCAATGCCATTTATTATCCGGTACCTCTTCATCTTCAAAAGGCATTTCAATATTATGGTTATCAAAAAGGAGACTTTCCTGTTTCTGAAAGGTTATCGGAGCAGGTTCTGTCACTTCCCATGCATACTGAGCTGGATGAGGAGCAATTAAATTTTATCTGCAAAACCATCATTAACTTCTTTTCCAATGCTACTGCACCTAAATAAGTGGAATTATAATTTAATTCTGGATAATATTTCTTTTTGGGATATTTGAATTATGAAAGAAACAAAAGAAATGAAATATTTTGCACACGAAACAGCCGTCATAGACGAAGGCTGCGAAATTGGGGAAGGCACAAAAATCTGGCATTTTTCTCATATCATGACCGGTTGTAAAATAGGAAAAAACTGCAATATTGGTCAGAATGTGGTTGTATCTCCTGAAGTTATTCTGGGGGATAATGTAAAAGTACAAAACAATGTTTCCATATATACGGGTGTGATTTGTGAAGATGATGTTTTTTTAGGTCCTTCCATGGTTTTCACGAATGTAGTGAATCCCCGGAGTGCTGTTGTTCGTAGAGGTCAATATGTCAAAACGCTGGTTCGGAAAGGAGCCTCAATAGGAGCTAATGCCACTATTGTTTGCGGACACGAAATTGGTTCTTATGCCTTTGTTGGTGCAGGTGCTGTAGTTACAAAAGATGTACCTCCTTATGCGCTTGTTGTGGGAAATCCTGCCCGCCAAGTGGGCTGGATGTCTGAATACGGACATCGTCTATATTTTGATGAAAATGGAATTGCAGTTTGTCCCGAAAGCAGTGAAAAATATAAGCTTGAAAACAATCGTGTATATAAATTGTAAATATTATTCTTGTCCCTTGCTGAAAACTTAAAAAATTTTATTTAAAATAATTTTAAAAATTACATTTGTGCGAAAAAGATAAACAGGTGAGCGAACAGAAAAGTATGAAAAATTTCGGATTGATTGGAGCGGCAGGATATATTGCCCCCCGCCATATGAAAGCCATAAAAGAAACGGGAAATCAGTTGGTTGCAGCTCTGGATCTCTATGACAGTGTAGGAATCATGGATACTTATTTTCCGGAGGCTGATTTTTTTATAGAACCCGAACGTTTTGACCGTCACCTGGATAAACTGCGCAGAAACGGGGGCAGGAAAATAGAATATGTTTCCATCTGTTCACCCAATTACCTGCATGATGCCCACATCCGTATGGCATTAAGAAATCAGGCTCATGCTATATGTGAAAAACCTGTTGTTTTAAATCCATGGAATATCCGTGCTTTGCAGGAAATTGAAAAAGAGACAGGTAAAAAAGTTTTTACGGTATTACAGGTCAGGTTACACCCTGCCATTCAGGAATTAAAAAAACTAATAGATAACGAAAAATCTGCCACAAAACATGAAGTGGATTTAACCTACATCACTAGCAGGGGGCGCTGGTATTTTATGAGCTGGAAGGGCGATGTTCAGAAATCCGGTGGAGTTGCCACCAACATTGGTATACATTTTTTTGATTTACTCAGCTGGATATTCGGACATGTTCAGGAAAATATAGTGCATCTGTCTCTTCCTAACAAAGCTGCCGGTTTCCTTGAACTGGAAAAAGCACGGGTAAGATGGTTTTTGAGTCTGGACGAAAATGATTTACCCCAGAAACGAACCAGGCTCCAGAACAAAACATTCAGGTCCATCAAGGTAGATGGAAAAGAGATAGAATTCAGCGAGGGATTTACAGAATTACATACCGAAACTTACAGGAAAATATTGTCAGGAGAAGGGTATGGACTTGATGAGGCACTGCGAAGTGTTGAAATAGTTTATGTCATTAGGAATGCACGGCCTGTGGGGTTGAGGGGTGAGTACCATCCATTTCTTAAAACATCTAAATAAGCGGTTTATGTTCAATATTTATGAAAAATTAAAAAATAAAGAAACACGTTTATCCGTCATTGGACTGGGCTATGTGGGATTACCCATTGCACTGGAATTTGCATCTGTATTTGATGTAATAGGGCTGGATATTGACCCCAAAAAAATAGAACTGCTAAAAAATAAAAGAGATCCGGGTAAAGAACTACCTCCTGAGCGCTTTGAAAATAAGAGTATAGAATTTACTACCCATCCTGAAAAACTTAAAGAAGCATCATTCCATATTATTGCTGTGCCTACACCCATTGACAATCATAACCTGCCTGATTTAAAACCCTTGCTTTCAGCTACATCTATGCTGGTTCCCTATCTGAAGAAAGGGGATTATGTGGTTTACGAATCAACGGTTTATCCTGGAGCCACGGAAGAAGATTGCCTGCCATTACTTGAAAAATCAGGTTTAAGATTAAATCAGGATTTTAAACTCGGCTATTCCCCCGAACGCATCAATCCGGGTGACGCCCATAATACGCTTGTTAACATTATCAAAATTGTATCTGGTTCCGATTCTGATGCCCTCGAAAATATTGCGAAAGTGTATGAATCTATCATTAAAGCGGGTGTACATAGAGCCTCCAACATAAAAGTAGCTGAAGCTGCCAAAGTGATCGAAAATACCCAGCGTGATGTAAATATTGCTCTGATGAATGAATTGTCCATCATTTTCAACCGGATGGGAATCAATACCTATGAAGTACTGGAAGCTGCCGGTACAAAATGGAACTTTCTGAAATTCTCTCCCGGTCTGGTGGGTGGTCATTGCATTGGTGTCGACCCATATTACCTGGCATTTAAAGCCAAAGAGTACCGTTATCATCCGCAAATTATTAATGCCGGTCGTTTTGTTAATGATTCCATGGGATTTTATGTTGCCAAACAAACCGTAAAAAAGCTGATTGCTGCCAGTGTCAATATTCGTGGGTCAAGGGTGCTTGTCATGGGTATTACTTTTAAAGAAAATGTAGCCGATATCAGAAACTCCCGTGTTGCCGACCTGGTGAGTGAATTGAAAAGTTATGGCGTTGATGTGGATGTTACAGACCCTCATGCCAATCCTGAGGAAGTGTTTGAAGAATATGGCATTCGGCTGATGAAGCCCGAAAAGATGCTTGAAAATAAATATGATGCGGTGGTGGTAGCTGTTTCCCACAAGGAATATATGTCGCTGAATGAAGCTTATTTTCAGAGGCTTATGGGTAATAAGGGTATACTCGTAGATGTAAAAGGAATTTACAGGGGCAACATACAAAATCTGACATATTGGAGTTTATAAAAAATTTTTTTGACTATTAAAAAAATCTTTATATAATTGAGTAAAATTTTTACTCGTTTTTGAGTAGAATAACTCATCTTTTTAAGCCTTGTCAGGATGTGACTGACGGGGCGGAGCTGTAAGCCAGCAGCAGGATTTCAGTTTTTTCAAAATGCTCATATTTTGATAGATAGCCTGATTACAAGTAAAACCCGGGTCAAATTACTTCTTAAATTTTTTCTTAACACCAATTCCAAGTCTTATTTAAGGTCGCTTGAATCTGAATTTGGTGAATCCACTAATTCGATTCGGCTTGAATTGAATCGGTTGGAAGAGGCAGGGTTACTGGTTTCTGATGTCCAGTCCAACCGTAAAGTCTATCATGCCAATACACGACACCCTTTATTCCCGGAAATTCACAATATATTGCGCAAGTTTGTGGGCATTGACCGCTTGATTGATGAAGTGATTGAAAAACTGGGGGACATAAAAAAGGTGTATTTAACCGGTAAGCTTGCCCGGGGTATTGACAGTAAAATCATTGATATTATCATTATTTCCGATTCACTGGATATGAATTATCTGTTAATGCTTATTCAGAAAGCAGAGAGTCTGATAAAAAGAAAAATTCGTTATCTGGTGCTTCATTCACAGGATGCCCCTAATTACCTCAAAGAAATGAGTGGTGCAGAAATGCTGCTTATATGGGATTCTGATACCAGATAATGCATTTTAATAAAAATAAAAGCATATGATAGGGACCAATAAAGGTATTGAGGAAAATGTCCCGGTTTTGAACAGTAGATGAGAAATTGTAACTTTGACTTCATGATAATTTATCGATTATTTAAATAAGTAAATGGAAAAAGACGCCAGAATATATGTAGCAGGGCACAGAGGAATGGTTGGTTCTGCCATTGTGCGGAAGTTAAAAAAAGAAGGATTTACCAATTTAATTCTCAGAACTTCCAGTGAGCTTGACCTGACCCGGCAATCTGATGTCGAGAAATTTTTCGAATCGGAAAAGCCTGATTATGTTTTTCTGGCTGCAGCAAAAGTTGGTGGTATCCAGGCCAATAATACATATCGTGCCCAATTTTTATATACCAACCTCGCTATTCAGACTCATGTCATACATGCTGCCTATGTTTACGGTGTGAAAAAGCTTATGTTTCTGGGTTCTGTGTGTATTTATCCCAAAATTGTCCCTCAACCCATTAAAGAAGAATATCTGCTGACAGGTCCACTGGAATATACCAACGAACCCTATGCCATAGCCAAAATTGCAGGTCTGAAAATGTGCCAGGCATACAATGACCAGTATGGAACCCATTTTATTTCGGTTATGCCTGCCAATCTTTACGGTCCCAATGATTATTACGATTTAAATAATTCGCATGTATTACCTGCTTTGATAAGGAAATTCCATGAAGCCAGGGTGAATAATCAAGATGAAGTGGTTTTATGGGGTACGGGCAACCCTCGCAGAGAGTTTCTGCATGTTGATGATCTGGCTGATGCTTTACTGTTAATCATGGAAAAATATGATAGTAGCGAGATTATCAATGTCGGTGTTGGCTATGATATTTCCATCAAGGAACTGGCTGACCTGATTGCGGATATTACAGGTTATAAAGGAAAAATTAGCTGGGATACCTCAAAACCAGATGGCACACCCAGAAGAATCATGGATAGTTCCAGAGTACATGCCCTGGGCTGGCAACCACGGTATACTTTAGAAGAAGGAATTAAAATGACATACGAAGATTTTGTTAAAAATTATGAAGCTTTAATTTCAAAACAACATAGATATTAAAAACATAGATATTAAATGGGTACTACTTAGCTGATAGTAAAGTAATTAGAAACTCCTGCTG
>CAYNBC010000095.1:0-8135 GCA_964395255.1 uncultured Sphingobacteriales bacterium
TCAATATGGATAACCAGTTTCTTTTTGCCCTTAATATCAATAAGTTGCCCCATAATTCCTGCCAGAGGTCCATAAATAACTTCCACAAGATCACCCTTTTTAAAGTGCTGGGTATTTATATCCACAGGATAATCCGATTCAAGAACCTTTTTTATTGTTTGAATTTGAAATTCAGGAACTATTTCAGGCTTTAAACCAAACCTGACAAACCCGGCTACTCCGTCAGTTTGAAGTACGCGTTCATAGTCATCGAGCCCAATGAAAACAAAAATGTAAGAGGGAAATACCGGTACAGTTATTTTCTTTTTTCTATCACTCCATTGCCGGAGAACGGTTTGAAGAGGTAGGTAATGTTTTATTTTCATTTCGGTAAACCGTTCTGCTACTTTCTTTTCAGCACGGGATTTGGTATAGAGAGCAAACCAGTGAGGTTCTCTGGGTATAATGGTATTTTCTGTTTTTGTAATCATTCGTTAATCATTTCAGCTGTTTCTCTGGCAATTTCTTCAAAATTAATATCGGGCGAATAATTAAAATCCCTTTGAGCGGCTTTAATATCACCGGCAATGTCAAAATAAAATTTCCCGGCAGCATGAAGGGTTTGATTCAAATAACCCATGGAATTAAGTATAGAATCTGCCAAACCAGCTAATTTACATAACCAGACGGGGATATAAACAGGTTTAAAATCAATCCCCATAAACCTGCAGATAGTCTGATAAATGTAATCTACAGTCAAATTCTTTTCTTCTCCACAAATCCAGTAAAACTTACCTGTAGTGTTTTCATTTTTTTCGGCCAGTAAAAAAGCTTTTACAAGGTTATCTACATGGGATACCGAACGAAGGTTTTTTCCATTGCCAAATACAATTTGCCGGGGCAAACGAAACATTTTAAAAAAATTGAGTTGCCGTGCGGGAGCAAAAGGCCCAAAAAACCAGAACCCTCTCAAAGAAGTTCCCTTTATCAGCCCTTCCCGGGTTTTATCCAGAATATATTTTTCAGCCAGAAATTTTGATTTTCCATAATGTTTGTAAGGAGATGGCGGAGTATGTTCATCAAAAATTCTCTTTTCTTTTGTTCCTTTGCCACAAACCGAGTCGGTCGACATAAAAATTATCCTTTCAACACCTTTTTCTATACATGCGTCAACGAGATTTCTTGTCCCTGTATAGTTGACTTCATAAAGTGTTTTGATTTTTTTAGGATAAATGGCACCGGCCAGGTGAAAAACCGTTTTAACACCTTCGAGTGCACTGTAAATGCTATCTTTATCCGTAAGGTCACCGTAAATAATATGAAAATTGTCGGGGAGGTTGATAAGGTCTTTGAATTGGGGTAAAACAAGCAAATTTACCTCACGGGATGATGCCCATTCCCCTTTTCTGTTGCCATTGATGAGGATGTCAATCATGCGATTTCCCAACCAACCCGGAACTCCCGTAATCAGAAGTTTATCCTTAGCAACTCTTGTATCCTCCTGAACATCACTTCTTTTTAATCCCAGCCGGTGTGCATTCACTTTTCTCCTTCTGGATTCTTTGACTGCATCTTTTAGCAGCTCACCTGCAGGAATGATTTTATAGCCCAGCTGATACACACTTCTGGAACTGTCGTACCATGAATAACGCCCAAAAACAGTTTTTGCATAAGAGGGTTCAACGGGTGGGTTGAGACCCATCAGACGAAATAATGGCGCTGTAATATAACTTCCAATAACAATCAACCACCGTGGTATTTTTAAAAATGGAGGGGTCTTGCCTCCATATAAAGCCAGATACTTGTAGAAGGTTTTGAATGTTATATTGTCACCTCCCAGAATAAAATCTTCCTGATAATTTCCATTTTCAAGAATAGATACATGGGCTTTGGCAACCTGCCTTACATCACAAAGGCTGATTCCACCCGGAAAATAAAAAAACTGTTTACCGTTCAAATAATTATCAATTACCTGATGAGGTGGCGTATGTTTTAAATCACCAGGACCAATGACCCATGCGGGATAGGCTTTTCGTATATCCAGGTTCTTTTCCTTACGAAACTGTTCAACAAATCTGTCTGCCAGTACTTTTCCCTTTACATAAGGGCTTTCGAAATAATCAGTTCTATCATCAATTTTTATCAAACGCCTGGGTGAACGGCTTCTTCCAAGCACCACGACAGAACTGGTATATACAATCTTTTTAATACCCGCCTCATGGCATGCAGTAAGAACGGTTCTGGTTAGTTCATAGGCATTTTTAACTACCTTTTCGGCATGGGATTTTCGGGTTGTATTTTCTGCAGCCAGGTGAAAAACCGCATCACACTCTTTCAGACTTTCAAGATATGTTTTGGGTCTAAATAAATCGCAAAGGACTATTTCAGCTCCCTGGCGGGCAAATTGATATATATGTTCGTTCTGCCGTCTGACCAGAAGAACCACCTTGTAGTTTTTTTCCAGTAATATGCGGGTAACATGTGAGCCGATATGTCCTGAAGCTCCTGTAACAGCTATCTTCATAGTTTATAAACTAACCGGTCTGAAAGTTATCCTTCTGTAAAAATAATAAAGCAGTACCTTAAGAGCGTTTCTGATAGCACCCCGTGAAACGCGCTTCGATGGGGCTCTGTAATGAATGGGTATCTCCCTGTATCTCTTTTTTCTGAGTAAATAACGCATTTCCGTCTGATAGTAATGGGCTGTTGATTTAAAAGGATATTTTATAATCTCACCAACAATTTCCCGGTGAAATCCCTGAAAACCACTGGTCATATCATACATACGCGTACCCAGTAACAAATTGGTTAATATGGTACCGGTTTTGGAAAGCCATCTGCGAAAAAAAGGAGAATCAGCCATGCTTCCACCGTTTATAAACCGGCTGCCAAAAGCACATTCATTACCCTCGTTCAAAACACGGATAAACATAATGATAGCCCGCGGGTCGTGCGACATACCTGCATCCATCTCGATAATCAAATCATGGCCTCTGTCATAAGCTTCTTTTAAACCTCGTAAATAAGCATCTACTACATTCCGGTTTTCCGGTGCCCAGATGGTTACAAAACGCTTGTCTTTGGCTTCCAGCTCACGACACAATTCCAGGGTCCGGTCTTTCGAAACCTTATCAACAACCAGGTAAGCCGTACCGCTTCCCAGCTTATCGAATACATTTCTCAATACGCCTGTAAATTCATCAAAGTCTTTTTCTTCATTCGCCATGGGAATGGTCACGGCAAAATTGTTATCATAATACTTCAATTCCATAGCCCCAATTCTGCAGCAAAAGTAATTTTATTTTGTTTTTTGAATTAAACAGATAGCCCTTTAATTGTAAAAGTAATCAAAAATTTTACGCTATTCAGGATAAAATCCCAGTTGTAAACGGATAAAACTACTGACTCCCTTAGGATAACTTTTGCCCGTTATCAGTGAAAAAGAGGATAACCCTGCTGAAGCCTGCAAATAAAAATTGTAAAACTTTAAGCCTGAATAAATACTGACTTCAACAGGTAAAGTCAATCCTGAATGAAATTTCCTTCTTCCGGAATTTAATTTTTCAATGCCCAGAAGAAATGAGGGGTACAATAAAGCTAAACAGCCAAAATATGTACTACCTTTTACGAAATAACTCCCAAAACCTGCCTTCATTCCTGATTGAATGGAAGTAATACGAACAGTGTTGCTCAGTATTTCAAAGTTAGCGGTTAATTCTTCGGGAAGAAGAAGGTTTTGCGCCCCCATACTCAATAATTGGGAATGAAAACCCCAGAGAAATGATTTGGATTTTCTTTCCGGAAATAAATGAGGCTCAATCAACTTTTTTAGGTCAAATTCCGGATTCATCGATAAAATTATCCCGGAGGAGAGTAAATAAATATGAGTATATTTTTGAACAGAACTAATGACATGTCCTGGATAGGTAGTATAGAAACCTCTATAAATTAAATATTTAGCACTCAGCCAGAAATCAGAGTCAATAAAATCCAATCTAATACCATTTGTTTTTGTATTTCCTTTTGTTTCCGTTTGACGGGTCAGGGGTAATGAAACAGATCCATTCAAGCTCATACCTTTGTAATAAATACTCATACCCAGCGAATAGCCTGTGTGAGGAATCCATTTCATTACTTGCTTTTCAGAATTTTTCAGGCTGATAACTGTTCGGTGTGTTTTTAAAAAAAGATTAAGTCTGAAAATGTTCGAAACATCAGTGGTATCCCCGGCATACCGAATATTGCCCTCGCTCATAGAACGACCAGAAAAAATCACAGTAATCAACAAAAAGCCAAAAAACCTTATTTGAGGGCTACAAGTAATCATATCCTGCAAAAAAAACAAAGCTGAAAATATTTTTTCTAAAAACATACCCACCAGTGGCATTAAGTTTGACATTTTTTGCCCCTTATGAAATGGAGCATCACCATATTTCTTTTATTCAGTTTCACTTTAATTAGCGAAGGACAGGGCTGCAATGATGCAGGTATTTGTACATTAGGCTCCCTACCTGGCAAACACTTATCGGAAATACCCGCTCAATATCTTGTAATATCAACTTCCTATGCACTGGGTGAACAAAACACTTCGATTCTAACTTCAGAAATAAAAACAGGTTTCAGGTTGAATAAAAGGCTCATGGCTGAAATCGCTATGCCTTTTTCCATCATTTCAGGAAAACTGGGAACAGTGTCAGGTCTAAATGATATTACATCCAGGATTACATTTGAGAGTGCTCTATCACAAAAAAGCAGTATAAAAATATTTTTAGCAGGCAAATTTCCTGCTTCACAGGCCAATAAAAAAATGAAAGGTCTGGATTTACCCATGGTTTACCAGACAAGTCTGGGTACATATGATTTTCTGATTATGGGTGCATGGGTGTATCAATCCTGGTCTATAAGTGCCGGTTATCAACATCCCTTCAACCATAATATGAATGAATTTCAGCCTGATTTGTGGTCACCTGAACTGCCGGTTAAAAAGTATTTTCCATCCTATCATTTGAAGAGGGGTGATGATATAACGCTGCGAATAGACCATTTTTTTATTGGTGAAAATCAGGGAGGTTCTTTAAGTTTAATTCCGGTTTACAGAATTAAGGAAAGTAAAATTTACCAGAATGAAAGCTGGACTCTTCTGGAAAATTCCGATGGTTTAACCCTTAATGTTTCTGCCTCCTGGTATAAAGTTTTTAAAAACAACATGAGATTCACTTTTCTACTGGCAGGCCCTGTCCTGACGCGGCAAGTACGCCCCGATGGATTAACCCGCAGTTTTATAGCATCGATAAAATTGCTTTTTCCTGTTACTTTCTATGGTGGTCAAGTTACTCCTATTTTTCACATGGAATAAATCACAGAGATTTATGGGTTCCATCGCACCAGGGTTTGTTAGCACTTTGCTTACACTGGCACCAGAAAACTGTTTGTTTTGATTCAATCACTACTTTTTGGGGTGTAAATGATGTACCCTGATGAGAACCATCACAAAAGGGTTGATTTTTGCTCCTACCACATGCACACCACCAGTATTCACCTGGTTCCATTTCCATCATAATGGACTTTTTTCCGGCTATTTCAGGTTTTTCTTTCATGGCTATTGGTTTTTTGAGAATTTAAAATAATATGTCCAGTTCAGATTTATTTTTAAAGCTGGTGTACCATTACTTAATGAAGAACCTCCGCCATAAAGTAAAGATACGTCATTATTAATCAGGTAGCTACCCAGCACTTCCAGAAAAAGGTCGGAGCGGTTCAGGAATCGGTTTCTGTGCTTGGCAAGATAACCAAATGGTATCATTAAACTTAATCCAAGGTCGCCTGATAAATATTGTACTGTTTGATCTTCGGACAGTTCTCCCGAACGGTAAAGTTGTGTGGGGGCTACATGGTAAAATCCTCCGAAATCCAGCATTAACCTCATATTATGGAAGTATTTATCTGTAATATACCGGTTACGCCCTGCAAGTTTAAGCTTGGCTTTAACACCTATTGATAAACGGTTAAAGTACACATCTCTTTCATAAGGGTCCATGATGTTTTTTCCCCTGGAATAATCAATATTCCCTGAAATATAAAAATTGAGGAGGTTATAATAACCCAATCCCACATTTAAACCAGGTGCAAGAATAAAGGTCTGAGAGGCTATGGCATCCATGTGAGGAACAAACTGAAGTACCATCTTTTTCTCCTGAGCATTTACCTGCAAAGTCATAAAGCTAAATAATGTAGCTGCTAACAATATACTTTTCAAATCGAATATTTTTTTCATAGGCTGATTTTAAAAGAATTCAATACTAAAGAATCCCGTTAAAATGAGAAAATTATTTTATCCCTGTTATCCATAGAATGAATTGACTTTTTAAAATTAATTATTTTTGATTTGTATTAAGGAAAAAAAATGGTTTTAAACTATATCTGGGTAGGGTTTATTTTGATCGCCTTTATCGTGGCCCTGTTCAAACTCATCCTTACAGGTGACACTGAAATCTTTCCTGCACTGGTCAACAGTACTTTTAAAATGGCGGAAACCAGTGTAAATATTTCCATTTATCTGATTGGAATTATGAGTCTCTGGCTCGGCATCATGAAGATTGGAGAAAAAGGAGGCGCTATTAAATACCTGACACGAATATTTACACCTTTCTTTGAAAAGCTTTTTCCTGAGGTTCCCCCTAATCATCCTGCTACGGGAAGTATGATTATGAATTTTGCAGCCAATATGCTGGGACTGGATAATGCAGCCACCCCACTGGGATTAAAAGCCATGAACGAGCTTCAGACTTTAAATCCTTCCAAAGATAAAGCTTCCAATGCCCAGATTATGTTTATTGTTTTAAACACCTCGGGTTTAACCATCATCCCGGTGAGTATCATGGCCTTGAGGGCTGCCAATGGTGCCGCCAACCCTTCTGATGTGTTTGTACCAATTTTATTAACTACCTTTTGTTCTACATTAGCCGGTCTTATTGCAACATCCATAGTTCAGAAAATTAACCTTTTTCATAAAACCGTACTCCTTTATCTCGGAAGTGTGAGCGTAATTATTGCTTTGTTTATCTATCTTTTGTTAGGCTTAGCCAGGAGCCAGGCAGAGCAGATATCTACTGTGGCAGGGAATCTGATTATTTTTTCCATCATTGTTGCTTTCATTTTATTAGCCCTAAGGAAAAAAATCAATATATACGAAACTTTTATTGAAGGAGCACGGGATGGTTTTGAAGTAGCCATCAAAATAATTCCCTACCTGGTGGCGATGCTTGTAGCCATTGGTGTCTTCAGGGCTTCCGGTGCTATGGATTATTTGATTTCAGGTATTGAAAAGTTTTTTCAATGGTTTCATGTAAATACGGATTTTGTTGCTGCACTTCCCACAGCATTTATGAAACCACTCAGTGGTAGTGGAGCCAGAGGAATGATGGTCGAAGCCATGACCCATTACGGTCCGGATTCTTTTGTGGGTAGAATGGTTTGTGTTTTTCAAGGTTCAACGGAAACTACATTTTATACACTTGCTGTTTATTTCGGGGCAGTTAATATAAGAAATACCCGCCATGCTGTCGGATGCAGCCTGATTGCAGATTTAACAGGTATCCTTGCCGGTATATTTTTTACATATTTATTTTTTGGAAAATAATTTTCAATCCACATAAATAACAGAGATTCTTTTCTTCCCATCCATCATAATTTTCAGAGGCCTTTCAAATCGTACATGCCGTATAAAATTCATTTCATGCACAGCTTCCCTGTTATTTAGCATGTCCCAATTGATGAATTCATCCCCTTTATTCTGGAATATGGAATAATATCCAATTTGCATGGAAATAACATGATGAAAGAAATGTGACCCGGAAGATGCATCAAGAGGGAAGCCGTCAAGGTCGGTTTCTACAATAACTTTGGCATTGGAAATCTGGGGCCATTTCACGGGTATTCCAATCCATTTATCACGGCTGCCCCATCTGCCCGGGCCCATCAATACATATTGTCTTCCTTCCTTAATCATTTTTTTGTTTAATTGCTCAAGTTCCAGAGCAATTTCCTCAGTATGTGATTTATTGAATTTTTCCGGTACCACATAAACAACATCTTTAACATGTTGAATAATTCCGTTTCCCATACCATGAACTGAATACAATAATGCTTTTGAAGGG
>CAYNBC010000096.1:0-1220 GCA_964395255.1 uncultured Sphingobacteriales bacterium
TCTTGTTAACAGTCCAGATAAAGAGTTGTTTGTTGTTGTCTTTAATAATTGACAAACATTTTTCCCATACCTCTTCATGAAGTTCACTCATATTCTTTGATTATTTAATCTTCTGATGGTTCAAATTCGTTTTTAAATGTCTGAAATTTTTCACAATTTTTCATCAAAATGTGAATAAAATATTTTCATTTTTTTAGTTTGTTAATAATGACTTTTTTAGAGTCAATGGCTTTGAATGAGAAGTAAAATTCACTTCAATACTTCCTACCCGAACCCCTCCCCAGCCATTTTGAAAAATGTAAGTGTATCCATTGTTTTGATTTTTTATTTCAACCGGATTTTCCAGAAAAGTATGTGTATGACCACCTAAAATCAAGTGTGTATAGCGGCAATTCCGGGCAATTTGCACATCACTTACCCTGTTGTCTTCATAATTGTAGCCCAGATGAGAAAGACAAATAATAAGTTGACAGCCTGCATCGGAAAGTATTTTCTCCTGAAGGCTCATGCTTTCGATAGGGTCTATGTAGCTCAAGCCGGTGCATAAATCAGCAGGAATCAATCCGTCAGGATTTATGCCCAATCCATAAACACCCACTTTTAAATGACCGAAATGGAAAATCTTGTTTCTAAGCAGGAGACCTTTTAAAGGCGTATTTTCCACATCATAGTTCGAAACAATAAAAGGAAAACTGGCGAATTGCTCAATGCTGGCTGCAAGATTGTCGATGCCCATGTCGAATTCATGGTTACCAAGCACGGCAGCATTATATCCCATTTCACTCATAAGACGGAATTCAGGTTCTCCATGAAAGAAGTTGAAATAAGGAGTTCCCTGCAAAATATCGCCAGAATCAAACAACAATACATTTTTTTGACTTTGCCGGATTCGTTTGATGAAAGCAGCTCTTCGGGAAAATCCACCTTTATTTTTCAATGTTTCTTTTGCATTATCCGGAAAGGGTAAAATCCGGCTATGAACATCATTGGTATGAAGGATAATCAGTTTTTGAACCGGTTGGGATAACAGTGATGAAGGTATAACCATTTCCAGGGCTAAAAGGGAGCCCAATCCCAGGCTTGTTTTGATAAATTGTCTTCTATTGTACTTTAATGCTTCCATACATTTTTGTATTAATGGGATGTAATGAGTCGGGATAATGCGTGTTGATGTAATGGGCAATCATATCTCGCAAAAGAATGCCTGTGTTTTCATTTGA
>CAYNBC010000096.1:1230-3298 GCA_964395255.1 uncultured Sphingobacteriales bacterium
TCAGAAATTCCATTCTACTACCGCCACGGGCCAGATAATCGTTGGTAACCATAAAATATTTTTTACCCGGTACATATCTTTGATTTCCAATACTTTTAATCTGATATTGATGCCCGTCATAGGTAAATTCAATGCCGGCAAAACCCAGAGATTCGCCATGTTTCATATAATGACACAACTGGTTCAGAGCTGAGGAATCCATTTCAACAATAACAACCTTGTTTTCGAAAGGCATTAATTCGTAAATATCGGAAAGGATGATCTTACCTTGAGGTAGGCTTTTTCTTAAACCTCCATTGTTTGTCATGGAGAAATCGGCTGAATAACCTGCGTTTTTACAAGAATCTAACATCAAGTAGGCTACAAAGGAGCCAAGCGGATTTTCCGGAAATCCTTTTTCAAGGCTATGTTCAGAAAATCCTATCACTTGATTCATAAGCAATGTAATACTATCCCTGTAGGGCTTAATGATGGCATTCGCTATGGAATCATCACCTATCCCGGAGTTCATTTCTATTGAACTGAAAGTTAGCGACTCAGGATAAATAGCTGGCTGGTTGCAGGAAATAAAGCAGGAAAAAATGAAAAAGGAAATTCCTCCTGTAAATAAAAGTTTTCTACAAAATTTCAACATAATGATTCGGGTGATTCAAGTAGAACAAAAATCTAAAAAAAATTGTGGAAAAATTTCACAAAAAAATAAAAAGTAAAAGTCATTCTTTTGTATGGCCTGAAAATTAAAACAAAGAGGCAGCTTCCTCTTTCAAACTAATTATTGCATTTTCAACCAGGGGCTTGCTTTTGTCGTTGTTTATCAATAACTTAATAAAGTCACTCAAAGATCCATTTTCTCCTGCCAGGTCGAAAGAAGCATTAATGGTATTGAGGATGGCTTCTTTGGCAGATACAACCTTTTTCCAATTTTCATTACTTATATAAACCTGCTGGGCAACATTGTGGTCAAATTCGCTTCTGACTGTTTGAATTAACTGTAAATAAAAACTTTTTGTGTTTTTATTACTTTTATCCAGACGCATAACCATAGCTTGCGGGCTAATTCTTTCGAGCAAAAGCACTAGCCTTTCTATAGCCTGAAGTCGGAGAAGAATAATTTCCTTTTTCGATTCCGATTTAATGTTTAAGGTTGCTTTTTCCCTTTCCGATTTTCTTAAATAAGCAAGAATAACCATTATGGCTGCTATTATCGATAAGGATGTTATCAAAATAAGCAAGACATCATGTAGCTGTAGCATAGAATTGTTGTTTTAAAAAAACAAAGATAGCTTTAATAGGACTGACAGGGAAGTTTGAGGATGGAGAATCGAACAAATCGTCAGGAAATTTGAGCAGTGATGAATTTACCGTGAATTAAATCAACGGAATTAGGTCAGCATTATGAAAGAGATTAAAAAAAATGCCTTTATTAAGGTATCGACTCAATTAATCTTAATGTATTATTTTCAAAATGGTAAAATTTGAGAGTCTGGTTTTCGAAGCCAGATAGAGGTGAAGTTTTTGTAAGACGCACGCATGGACAATCGGTGGAAATATGGCTCTCCGAAATCTGTTTCAAGAAATATTTTCCATGGGAATTAATTTGTGAAAAATAACAAAAAAGGTGATAAAAGACTTCGAATGCAAATGCAGAAGGTTCGATTTGATAACGGTTGCGAAAAGTACGGATAAATCCCTCATGTTGAGGATTGAAAAATTCAAATTCACAGGGGGAATAAAAGTAAACATCAAGAGAAGAAAGAAGTTTGATATCCAGGGTTTTTATTTCCAGCCATTCTCTGGGAATTACAAGTTTAAAAGGTTTTTGGGAGCTTATTAAAGCAGGTAGTACAGTGTTTACAAGAAATTCATTTTTTAAATTGAAAATGATAATGTTGGTGTCACTGCCCAGCATGGTAAGGTATTCAGGTTCTTGCCAGTTGTTATAGTTTAAAGTGGAGGTTACTAATTCAACAGAATCGGGTAAGAGCCCTTTAAAAAGTGTGTCATATCCCTGTACTGACGAGGATATGAAAAATAACTTATGTGTTTGAAAATAGCGTGAAACAAGCGG
>CAYNBC010000096.1:3308-8129 GCA_964395255.1 uncultured Sphingobacteriales bacterium
TATATGGATTTTTCTGAATCCATTCATTGTCGGCTTCCCCAAAATAAAGAAAAGGAATTCTGTGCATCAAAGAAATACTGTTTAAGATTTCACCGGTTTCCGCATTTTGAAATGAAATAAGCAAATCCGGATTATATTCTTCCAGAAGCCCTGAAAACTCAGCCGATTTTAAAAATCCCTTTTCCCGGTCTGTAAATAGCTGAATATCAAAAGATGTTTCAAGGTTTCTCAAACTGTCAACAACCATGACAAGACTTGCATAAAAATCCCTTGTTCTTGCCAGCATGTTGTTTCTTAAAATTCCATCAGGAAAAGTATCGGGCAATACAACAGGCAATACAACCGCAATTTTGTAGGTGTCTTTTTTGATATAAGGGTATATCAGGTCAAGGGTATCAACTTTTTCAGTTATTAGCTGTTTCTCAGGTTTGAGTGTATCATTTTTAGGTAAATGGGTAGGCTTAACTTTCGTAATATCTTTTGCTTCGCTGGAAAGAGGAGTAATGCTTCTGCACGAAACAAAAGCCAAGGCTAATAGACCTAAAAGCCATATTTTACTCCCACTCAATAGTGGAAGGTGGTTTTGAACTAATGTCATAAACAACACGATTAATACCTTTCACTGAGTTAATAATTTTATTCGAAACAAAAGCTAAAAAGTCATAAGGAAACCGGAACCAGTCGGCAGTCATTCCATCGGTAGAAACCACAGCTCTTAAAACACAGGTATATTCGTAGGTTCTTTCGTCACCCATAACACCGACACTTTTTACCGGAAGAAGAATGGCAGCGGCTTGCCATATCTGGTCGTAAAGTCCGTTTTCTTTTAAAGCTGTAATATAAATATCATCGGCTTCCTGAAGAATTTTGATTTTTTCGGGACTTAATGACCCCAACACACGGATTCCAAGCCCCGGACCCGGGAATGGATGGCGTTTATAGAGGTTTTCGGGTAAGCCCAGTTCGGCAGCGACTTTTCGTACCTCGTCTTTAAACAGCAATCTGAGTGGTTCTACAATTTGCAGATGCATTTTTTCAGGCAGACCTCCTACATTGTGGTGCGATTTGATGGTAGCAGCAGGTCCACTGCTGGCAGCCGATTCAATAACATCAGGATATATGGTACCCTGACCCAGCCATTTAACATCTTTTATTTTCTTTGCTTCCTTTTCAAAAATCCTGATAAAGGTTTCTCCGATAATTTTTCTTTTCTGTTCCGGGTCTGAAACATTACCGAGATTTTTGTAAAACAATTCTTTAGCATCTACACCTTTTACATTAAGATTGAGCTGCTTATAGTTTTCCAGAACCTGTTCAAATTCGTTTTTTCGTAAAAGGCCATTATCAACAAAAATACAGTATAGCTGGTTGCCAATAGCTCTTTGAAGCAGGGTGGCAGCGACCGTAGAATCAACACCTCCGGAAAGAGCCATCACTACTTTTTCGTTTCCAATTTTATTTTTGAGTTGCTGAATGGTGGTTGTAATAAAATGTGCTGGTGTCCAGTCACCTTTACAGCCACATATTTTTTTTACAAAATTTTCCAGAATTTTCTTGCCATCGGTAGTATGGTAGACTTCCGGATGAAATTGCAGGCCAAACCATTTTTTTTTCAGATTCTCGAATGATGCTACAGGTATATCATGAGTGCGAGCGGATATATGATAGTCTGGTGGAAGCTCCAGAATGGTATCGCTATGAGACATCCAGACCTGGCTATCTTTCACATTTTCAAGTAAGGGTGATGAAGGGTGGGTTTTTACCAGATGAGCTCTACCGTATTCCCTGATATGGGATTTCTCTACTCGTCCCCCATCTTCAATGACCATCAACTGTGCACCGTAACAAATTCCGGTAACAGGCAATTGACCTGCAAATTCTTTGATATTTATTTTGGGAGCATCTTTATCAAGGGTGGAATAAGGACTACCCGATAGAACAATACCTTTAATTTCTCCGGTAATTTCAGGCAGCTTATTGTAGGGAACGATTTCGGAATAAACATTCAATTCACGAATTTTTCTTGCAATCAACTGTGTGTACTGAGAACCAAAATCAATAATGAGGATTTTTTCCATTACTGAGCTTTAAACAATCGAATTTTTTCTTCAAGTATTTTAATCTTTTCTTCTGCATCGGCTTTCTTTTTACGCTCCCGGTTCACAACATCTGACGGAGCATTGGCCACAAATTTTTCATTGTTTAGCTTTTTCATCACCATTTTCAGGAATCCCCGGTAATATTCCAGTTCCTGGGTAAGTTTTTTTAATTCAGCTTCTTTATCTGTTTTTTCAGCGGGAATAAAAAATTCGTAAGTCTGAACGACAAGAGGGATTGAATCAGAAGAAGGAGTAGAATTTACTTCGACAGAGGAAAGCCCTGCAAGTTTTTCAACCAGCTTTTGTTCGCCAGGATTTAACAAACTTCCATCTCGAGTTATCAGCTTTATTTTCTTTTTAAGAGGAATTTGATGGGCGTTTTTATAATCACGCAATTTGCTAACAAGTTCTTTAAGAAATTCAAATTTGAAAATTTTATCTTCCCGAACGGTTCCTGCTTCTGGATATTTTGAATTGGCTATAAAACCTTTATTATCATGGTTTATGTGATGATAAAGTTCCTCGGTAATAAAAGGTATAAACGGGTGCAATAATTTAAGAAGAGTTTCAAAGAACCGGGTGGTTTGAGTTTGTGTAAATTTATCTATTTTTTCACCGGGAGCAGGTTTGATGGCTTCAAGATACCATGCACTAAACTCATTCCAGAAAAGTTTGTATAATGTCATGAGAGCATCGGAAATCCTGTATTTTGAATAGTGGTCGTTGACAATATGGATGTTTTTATTGAGTAAAGATTCAAACCATTCCACGGCAAGCAGGTTAAGCTCCGAGGGCTGAAGTTCAGGGTCTACTTCCCATGAACTAACCAGACGGAATGCATTCCAGATTTTATTATTAAAGTTTCTTCCCTGTTCGCATAATGATTCGTCAAACAAAAGGTCATTGCCTGCAGGTGAAGAAAGCAACATTCCAACTCTGACACCATCGGCACCATACTTTTCAATTAATTCGAGAGGTTCGGGCGAATTGCCCAATGATTTGGACATTTTCCTTCTTTTATTGTCACGCACAATGCCGGTAAAGTATACATTGTGAAAGGGTTTTTCGTTCATAAATTCATAGCCAGCCATAATCATGCGTGCTACCCAGAAGAAAATAATGTCGGGTGCTGTAATTAAATCATTTGTAGGATAGTAATATCGGATGTCCGGATTATCGGGATTCCTTATACCATCAAAAACCGATATAGGCCAGAGCCATGAAGAGAACCAGGTATCGAGTACATCTTCGTCCTGATGTAGCTGCTCTGTTGTAATATTTTCAAAACCTTTTTTATTTCGGGCTAATTCCAGGGCCTGGATTTCGTTTTCTGCCACAACAAAAGAGCCATCAGGCAGATACCATGCGGGTATCCTGTGTCCCCACCATAACTGACGTGAAATACACCAATCTTTAACATTTTCCATCCAGTGGCGATAAATGTTTTTAAATTTTGAAGGATGAAATTTTATTTCATCATGGAGTACACTTTCCAGAGCAGGTCTGGTTAATTCCTTCATTTTTAAAAACCACTGGGTGGAAATACGGGGTTCGATTACAGCGTCTGTTCTTTCTGAAAAGCCTACCTTATTGGTGTAGTCTTCAACTCTTATAAGACAATTTTCTTTTTTTAATAATTCAACGGCCAGTTTCCGGGCTTCGAAACGATCAACACCAATAAAAAGACCTCCTTCTTTATTAATGGTTCCATCTTCATTAAAGATGTTAATTTCAGGAAGATTGTATTTAAGACCTATTTCGTAGTCATTGATATCATGAGCGGGGGTAATTTTCAAAGCACCGGTACCAAATTCACGGTCTACATATTCATCGGCAATTACAGGAACTACCCTGTTGACCATAGGAACAATGACCTTTTTCCCTACAAACTGCTTATACCTTTCGTCTTCGGGATGAACACAAACGGCCGTGTCACCCAGAATGGTTTCGGGGCGGGTTGTAGCTACAGGTAAATATGCACTTTTATCTTCAAGAAAGTATTTTACATAATAAAGTTTGGATTGAACTTCTTTGTAAACAACTTCTTCGTCTGAGACAGCGGTTTTAGCCTGTGGGTCCCAGTTTATCATACGGGCACCACGATAAATAAGACCTTTACGGAAAAGTTTAACAAATACCTTGATAACACTCTCCGACATGTCGGGGTCCATGGTAAATTTTATGCGGTCCCAGTCGCAGGAAGCTCCTAATTTTTTTAGTTGTTCAATGATAATTCCCCCATGTTTTTCCTTCCATTCCCAGGCGTATTTCAAAAACTCTTCCCTGGTTAAACCGGATTTGTCTATGCCCTGTTGAGCAAGCCATTGAACCACTTTGGATTCCGTTGCAATAGAAGCATGGTCAGTACCTGGCACCCAGCAGGCATTTTTGTTTTCCATCCGGGCTTTACGAACCAGAACATCCTGAATGGTGTTGTTCAGTAAATGGCCCATATGTAAAACACCTGTAACGTTAGGAGGAGGAATGACTATGGTATAGGGTTCGCGTTCATCAGGTTCTGAATGAAAAATTTTGTTCTCTATCCAGTACTGATACCATTTGTCTTCTATAGGTCCCGGTGTGTAATTCTTTTGTAATTCCATATTTTACTGAAAGGAAGATTTTTGTTTGATTATTTAATTTTATTAATGCCGCAAAGGTAAAAAGAAAAAATTTCTACTACTTTTTATTTCAATGGCTAAATTATATACCAGAGCTATAG
>CAYNBC010000097.1:0-7988 GCA_964395255.1 uncultured Sphingobacteriales bacterium
ATCTTTATCCCATTCGAAATGTAAATGCCGAAAG
Source organism: uncultured Sphingobacteriales bacterium (assembly GCA_964395255.1). Lineage (GTDB taxonomy): Bacteria > Bacteroidota > Bacteroidia > CAILMK01 > JAAYUY01 > CAYNBC01. Next base: position 35 of record CAYNBC010000097.1, read on the forward strand.
ACATCTGAACGGTTTATTCCTGGATCTTGAATATAAATTGAAAAAGAAAAGCGGAGATACCTATAACCGGTATTATGACCGGGTGGTGAGCATGGGCGAAATTATTAGTTCCAGTGTTTTAAGTGATTATTTTACATACCATCAATTAAAACACAAATTTCTGGATAGCCGGGAGTTGATTATAACCACATCAAATCACCGTAAAGCCAATATTATTGAAGAATTATCCTTCAAAAAGTGTTCGATGGAGATTAACATGGATCTGGAAGAAAGGATATTTCTTTTGCAGGGTTTTATTGGTGCCGATGAAAATGGTCATATAACCACGCTTGGCAGAGAGGGCTCGGATTATACGGCAGGATTTTTGGCTTCTTCATTAGATGCCCGGCAAATGATTTTCTGGAAAGATGTTGAAGGTATCTATAATGCTGACCCCAAAGAATTTGACTTTGCCCAAAAAATCCATCAAATATCGTATGACCAGGCTTCCGAATTGACTGAATTAGGCGCTAAAATTTTACATCATAAAACCATTGAACCCTTACTTAAAGCCAATATTTTTACCGAAATCAGAAGTTTTTATCATCCTGATATTAAAGGAACCATTATCTCAAACTCGATTACTGAAAAAGTAGATTTACCTTTTATCATAAAAAGATCAGGATTTGCTTTTTATAAAATTTCGAAAAATACCGAAGGAGCTTTTACCCCGGAAGAACGCAAATCACTTTCCCGGATATTTTTTAAATATGAACTGGATAGTGTTTTTGTGGAGTTCGAAGAGGATACTGTAAAAGCTTGTTCGCCTTATGATAAATATGCATCGGACCAGGCGATTAATGAACTGGGTAGCAATTTTATTTTGATGAAAACGATTGGATTAAATTTATTAACGATAAAAAATGCTGAGCGTGAGCTTATCAAGCAGTTAACGGCTGGGCTTTCCATCTTTTACAAATACCAGAAGGCTGACTTAATTCATGTACTGTATGTATAATTTTAAATGTTCAATTTTAATATGAAGCCTATGAAAAAGTATTATTTACTCAGTGAAAAACTAAAACAGTGGGAGGATATTCCATTGTTACTTGTACGACTAACTCTGGCGTACGGTTTTTATGGTCCGGCCATGATGAAACTGAAAAATGTACAGGGTATAGCCGACTGGTTTGCCAGCATGCATTACATTTTTCCCAAATTAAATGCTTACCTTGCTACCATTACCGAAACCTCCGGAGTCATTTTGTTAACACTCGGCTTTTTAACTCGTTTCATCAGCATTCCGCTTATTATCACCATGCTGGTAGCGATTTTTACTGTTCATTTAAGCCATGGATTTCAGGCAGGTAACAATGGCTTTGAAATACCCTTTTACTATATCATCATGTTGCTCGTATTGGTATTCAGCGGGCCGGGTAAATTCAGTCTGGATTACCTGATCAGTAAAAAAATGGGAGACTAATCTCAGGATTTCTTTGAATATCTTCTTCTTTTCCTCGTTGGTGAAGTAGATTTTATTATTTCGATGATTTTTTCTTCATCGAGCTGGTCTACTTCAGTACCTGAAGGAATTTTATAATTGTTATTATTGTACTTAATATAAGGTCCGTATCTTCCATTAATCAGTTGTACTGTTTTGTTCTCGAATTGAAATTCCTTAAGTACTTCCTGGGTTTTTCCTTCCAGCTTTTTATTGAGGAAATCTATGGCTTCCTCCAATGTAATAGAGTAAGGGTCGGTTTTTTTAGGTAGTGCATAATTTTTATTCATGTAGGTAAGATAAGGCCCAAACCTACCAAGATTAACCACTATTTCATGATTGTCTTTTTTACCCAGCGTTCTGGGTAATTTGAAAAGTTCCAGAGCTTCTTCAAGGGTAATATTTTCAAGAAATTGTTCGGTTTTTAAGCGGGCATAACGAGGTTCCTGCTTGTCAGATTTTTCACCCAACTGAATATAGGGTCCCCATTTACCCAGCTTTGCATATACTTTCAGGCCTGTTTCAGGGTCAACCCCAAGGAGGCGGTCTTTTACAGGTTTTTCAAAGTTTTCAAGAACTTTATTTACAACAGGCTGGAATTCTTTAAAATAAAATTCGCTGACATTTTTTTTTTTTTTTTTCTTACCCGCTGCAATTTTATCAAAATTATCTTCAAGTCTGGCTGTAAACTGATAATCAACAATCCGGCTGAAATGGTTAACCAGGAAGTCGTTAACAATCATTCCTATGGAGCAGGGAAATAATTTGTTTTTTTCGGCTCCAGTAATCTCAGATTCCTGATGGGTTGATATTTTTCCGTTTTCAAGAAGTATTTTTTGATAAGTGCGCAATGTTCCTTTTCTGGTTTCTTTTACCACATAATCCCTTTTCTGAATAGTAGAGATGATGGGTGCATAAGTAGAAGGTCTGCCAATACCCAGTTCTTCAAGTTTTTTTACCAGCGATGCTTCACTGTATCGTGCAGGAGGGCGGGTAAACCTTTCGATAGATTCTGCTTTTAACAATCTGAGTTGTTCTCCTTTTTTCAGGTCGGGAAGTTTACCGGAACTTTCTTCGCCATTTTCATCTTCTGTAGATTCGATGTATAATTTCAAAAATCCATCAAATTTTATGACTTCTCCTGAAGCAACGAATATTTCATTATTGGAAGTATTAGCAATATCCAGCTGGGTTTTTTCAATTTCGGCATTAGCCATTTGTGAAGCCAGAGTCCTCTTCCATATCAGTTCATAAAGTTTGTTTTCAGCACTTGAAAGGGAAAGTGAAGATATGGACAGGTCTGTGGGTCTGATAGCTTCGTGGGCTTCCTGTGCTGACTTGGTTTTGGTTTTATATTGCCTTGTTTTAACATATTTTTCACCAAATAAGCCTTTAATTTGTGCGGCTGCTTTTTTCAGAGCTTCATCGCTCAATCTAACTGAATCGGTACGCATGTAGGTGATATGACCGGCTTCATAAAGTGCCTGTGCTATCTGCATGGTACGGGCAACGGTAAATCCCAGTTTTCTTGCGGCTTCCTGTTGCAGCGTGGAAGTAGTAAAGGGTGGAGGAGGAGATTTTAAAACTTTTTTTACGGATTTGTCAGCAACATGAAAGCTGGCCTCTTTGATTTGATGGAGAAATGAGATGGCCTCTTTTTCTGTTTTGAATTGGGTTTTTAAAGTGGCCCTGAAGTATTCATTGCTTTTTTCATTGATGGGAGAAAAATACCCATATGTATTGTAATAAAGTTTGGGCTTGAAATTCATAATTTCACGCTCGCGCTCGACAATTAAACGCAGAGCTACGGATTGCACCCTTCCGGCAGATAATTTGGGTTTTATTTTTCTCCATAAAATAGGTGATAGTTTATATCCTACAAGACGGTCCAGAACTCTACGTGCTTGCTGTGCATTCACCAGATTCATATCCAGGTCCCTGGGGTTTTCTTTGGCCTGTAATATGGCACTTTTGGTGATTTCATGAAAGACAATTCTTTTTCTTTTTTCAGGGGCTAAATTCATAATTTCCGACAGATGCCACGAAATGGCTTCTCCTTCCCGGTCTTCATCTGTAGCCAGCCAGACCATATCGGCTTTTTCAGCCAGTTTTTTTAATTCATGGATAAGTTTTTTCTTTTCTTTGATTTCGTAATACTCGGGTTCGAAATTTTTATCAATTTTCACAGAAAGCCTGGACGGGCTTAAATCTCTCACATGTCCATTACAAGAAACAACCGTAAATTCTTTACCCAGGTATCTGGAAATTGTATTTGCTTTGGCCGGTGATTCAACAATGACTAGCTGGGAACTCATTTTGTATTATTTTTTTTATGGATTGACAATTATAGGAAATGCTCTGGAAATTTCTAATGAATGTATAGCAACAAAATAAAATCCAGGCGCAACATCCAGGTTAAGGTTTATTTTAGAGTCTGAATTCTGGCGGGTAAAGGATTTTCTATATACTTCTTTACCGGACAGGTCAGTTACACTTACAATGAAATCAGAAGAAGGGATGCGGGAAAAACGGAGGGTAAAGATTCCACGGGAAGGATTAGGATAAACGGAAATATCCTGTAATTCTTTCCTTTCCTGAATTGAAACCGTGCTCGTGATACCCAGATTATCAATGTAGATATTATTACCTCCTCCCGTATAAAAGGCAAATTTTATATGAATATTGGGGCGCCCTGTAAAATAATTCAAGTCAATAGTCTGGTGCTTCCAATCTTCGGAGGATGGCTTGAATGGAGAGGTTACAATGTCAGACACAGTAGGCATTTTAAATGGATTAATAAATTTTCTGACAGACCAGCTATCGCCACAATTATAAGAAACATAAATCCTGAGATGGTCGTTTGAGGACGAGGATTTTTTGGCAAATGCATAATCAAATTCAAGTGCAGCATCAGGCAGTTCACTGAAATCCAGGGCAGGAAGTTCAAACTCGTAAATTTCATCCGTACTGGTGATAGCAAAATTGTTCAGATAAAGGGATTTATTGCTGTTAAAGCCAGCTTTGGAAGTAACCTCCCATTGAATGTTTCCTGGGGAAGAAAATGTCCATGCTGCCTCGTTGTACAGTTCATCTTCAAAATCTTCCGTAAACAAAGGGCCAAAACCCGTGTCAGGTAATACGGTTATGTAGTTTTCTTTGACCAGCGAATCATAACTGTTGGCACTTTTGATAACCTGAATAACAGAATATTTTCCAGGACTCGAATAAATAACTTCAGGGTTGGTTTCGGTGGTTACTGATGGAGTTCCTCCCGGAAAATACCAGTAAAATTCGGTGCTTTGCTTTCCTGCTTTGGAAAGGTCAAAAAATTGGACGGTTTGATTGGCACATACTGGATTTTTAGGTGTATAAAAGTCAGCCTTAACCTGGCAGATGATTTGATTCGTATCCCAGACACCTGTGTTTTTGAGGTTCTGTGTTGAATAAAGTTCGTGACGGTAATTTTGAAGATAATAATTCATTCGCTCAACCTGTCCTCTGGTAAACATTACCCTGCAAGAGGAATAGCTCATGTGATTTTCAAGCATATCAGGTAAATCCGGTGAATCTGTAGAGCAAGAATTGGTACTTTTATTACAATCAAAATGAGCTTCAGCTTCGGGAGGAGTGTCGTCCACATAATCGTTGTCATTACATCCACCTTGAAAAGTATGAAGCAGACCCAGATAATGACCGATTTCATGGGTTAGCGTTCTGGCATTGTAATTTACAACATCGGCACGTACAACAATGCCGTCTCTCCATGATGCTCCTCCGGGAAAAGTGGCATAGCCCAATATTACACCTGACTGACCATAATCTTCAATGTTATTTACGACCCAGATGTTAAGATAATGTGCCGGGTCCCATTGAATCAGTTTTTTGACTTCATCGGTGGCATTATAGGTAAGTTCGGATAAAGTTCGGGTAACGCCATCGGTACACTTTCCTTCAGGGTCAATACCTGCCAGCCGAAATTCGATATTTAGTGAATCAATCAAAGGCAAAAATTGATTTCTTACTGATGAAAGGTCTTCGTTTATGGCCTGATAATCTTCATTTATCCGCTTAATAGCTGCGTAAATTTTAGTTATAGGGATATTTTCACTTCCTTGATTGTGAATTATATGAAAAACAACAGGTATGACATATTTGTTATTTTTCCGGTAATCAGCTCTGGAACTGGCTTTGACCATAATTTTCTCTTGAAAATTATGGTAAAGTTGTGGCTCTTCCCTGAATAATTGCTGATAGTATTCATCCGTACCACAACTTTGATGTTGAGCGAATACCGTATTTATCCCTGCCAGTAGGGTTAAAAATAAAAAGAGAGAAAAACGCATAGTGAAAAAAGTTAATTTAACCTTAAAGTAGTTGTTGGATAATTTTCAGGGTACAAAAATACATCCATAATTTGATCAGCCACCACAAAGGGGTCAATTAATTTGCGATTTTCTTTTAACGATTTAAAATAGTCATAACGGCTAAAGCCTTTCGGAGCCTTTTCTCTGATGAGTTGTTGCATGGGGGTATCCACAACTCCGGGAGCAATAGAAAAAATGCGAATCTTTGCTTGATTGTGATGATATTCCGTGTCAATAACATTGGAAAACATTTCCAAGCCTGCTTTTGTTGCACAGTAGATGCTCCATGTATCGATAGGATTAAAAGCTGCCCCGCTGCTGATATTGATAATTATAGCCTGGTAAGGTTTCTGGTTTATCCAGTTCAAAAAATTGTTAATGAGAATTACAGGAGACAAAAGATTCAGGTTTATGGAAGTGATAATTTCATCCGGATTGAGACTGCCAACAATTCCCATAGGTTCAAGGCGGGCTGCATTATTGATAAATACGATTTTTTCAGGAGTATTTTTTACAGAGAAATCGAAAGAAAAGCTTTTGGCTTCTTCAGGCCGGGAAAGGTCAGCAGTTATATGCTCATAATTTTTGTGGGAAATACTGCAGCGTCTGGATATTCCGGTTATGGTCCCTAGATTTCTGGCGAGAATCCGTTCTGTTAAAGCTTTTCCGATACCGGATGAGGTTCCGGTTATAAAAAAATGAATGCTCATAGTTTTTTACAATTAAGAATTTTGAGGTTTGATATCAATAGGCAAAGTTTCTCCTTCTGATTTGGCAATAATAACTGATCCGCAGGTGTCACTCCAGACATTGGTAGCTGTTCGAAACATATCCAGTATCCTATCAACAGAGAGAATCAAACCCACACCTTCAAGAGGTAAGCCTACAGCTGAAAGAACTACCGTTATCATAACCAGACCTGCCATAGGAATGGCAGCTGCTCCAATTGAGGCAAGCAAGGCTGTAATAACAATAACTACCTGCTGTCCAAAGCTCATATCCAGACCATAGGCCTGGGCAATAAACATGGCAGCAACACATTCATACAGAGCAGTGCCATCCATATTAATGGTAGCTCCAAGAGGTAAAGTGAAATTGGATATTTTCCTGGATACACCTGATTTCCGCTGTACAGCATTAAGCGTAAGGGGCAGCGTAGCTCCGGATGATGAAGTGGAAAAAGCTGTGAGCAAAGGTGTTGACATGTTTGAAAAATGCTTGAAAGGATTTACTTTGCCAATAAATCGGGCCAGCGATGGCAGTGTTATAAATGCATGAATAAAAATACCTCCCAGAACCACACTCATATACAAACCCATGCGTTGGGCAAGCTCAAGAAGGTCATCCTGGTCGGCAATAATTTTTATCACAATTCCAAATACACCATAAGGTGTGAATTTTATGATAAAAAGAGTCATTTTCATCATGACATCAAAGATGGAATTGAAAAAGTTCTGAAGTAATTCAGATTGGCTTTTCCCAACTTTAGTAATGAAATAACCGAAAATTAAAGAAAAGAAAATAATTGAAAGCATGTCCGATTGAGCCATCGCCTGAAATATATTTGTAGGAACTATTTGAATAAGTGTTTCACCAAGGGTGTTTTCTGTAAGGTACAAATTCTCGACATTTTCGTAAAGGAGAGTAGTAGTGCCGACACCGGGTTTTACAATATTGACCAGTATTAAACCTGTTAAAATGGCAAGAAAACTGGTTGTGACATAATAGGCAAGTGTTTTTAAACCCAGTCTACCCAGTTTATCCCCGCCACCAATATTGGCAACGGCAGAAGTGATGGAGCTAATAATTAAAGGAATTATCAGCATCTTAAGGGCTCGAAGAAAAAGGTCGCCCATCCAGCTCACATAAGGTATGATGGGATTATCATAACCTTGTTTTATGACAGCTCTTTTATCTTTATCTTTTGCTTGTTGAAAAGAGGGCAGCGATTCCAGCTTTTCAATAAATTCTTTTTTAGTATCGTACTTTACATCTTTGATAGATTTAAGGTCCTCTAACAGATTTCTGGAAACCTGTATTTTGCTTAGCTTGTTTAATGACTTTTCAGTAATAACATAATCAGTTGGGAATAATATTCCCAGAATTATTG
>CAYNBC010000098.1:0-7917 GCA_964395255.1 uncultured Sphingobacteriales bacterium
ATTATAAAAAAATGAATGTCTACAATTTACCTTTACAAAATTGCTGCAAAACAAGGAATTTTTTGTAAAAACAACAATTAAGGTACTGCATTGCTTAATAAAATTTTCTTACTTTTCGAGTTCTTTTGAAAGTATTATTCATGACACTGTTAAAAGTAATTACGATATTTTTTTAGCTTTAAAAGTTTTAAAAAACGAATAGATGGTAAAAGTAGAAAAAGTAAAGGCTACATTTCGTGATGAGCTTTCGACCATTGATTCCCGGGGAAAAAGAAAATGGATTTATCCCCGGAAACCTTCCGGTAAATTCTGGATCTGGAGAAATGTAGTGGGCTTTGTTCTTCTGGCTTTCTTTTTTGGAGCACCTTTTATCAAAGTTCATGGAGAACCATTAATTCTTATCAATTTTTTCGAAAGAAAATTTATAATTCTGGGTGTTTTATTCTGGCCTCAGGACAGCTATATATTCTTTCTGGCCACCGTGGTGTTAATTGTTTTTATCATTTTATTTACTGTTATTTACGGCAGAATTTTTTGTGGTTGGGTTTGCCCCCAAACTCTGTTCATGGAGCTTATTTTTCGCAGAATTGAATACTGGATTGATGGGGATTTTCAACAACAAAAGAAACTTAAACAACAAAAATGGAATGCGGAGAAAATCTTTAAACGTTTTATTAAATATCTGATTTTCTATCTTATTTCCATCTATGTTATGTTAACCTTTGGTGCTTACCTGGTGGGCGTGGATAACATTAAAAATTTTCTTAATGAAGGCATATCCAGTCATCCCGGAGGATACTTTGCTTTATTTATTTTCAGTACTTTGTTTTTCCTTGTTTATTCATGGTTTCGGGAGCAGGTTTGCACATTAATTTGTCCATACGGCCGCATGCAAGGAGTATTGTTAGACCCTAAAAGCATTGTTATTTCCTACGATTACAAAAGAGGTGAACCAAGGGCCCCGTACAAAAAAAATGAAAACAGAAAGGAAGCACACAAAGGGGATTGTGTTAATTGTCTGGCCTGTGTGCAGGTCTGCCCTACGGGTATTGATATTCGAAATGGACTACAACTGGAATGCATCAATTGCGCAAATTGTATAGACGCATGCAATGCTACCATGAAACGGTTAAACATGCCTGCCGGTTTGATTCGCTATGCCAGTGCCGAATCTATTGAAAAAGGAGAAAAATTCAGGTTTACTCCAAGAATGCTTGCTTACAGCGTGGTACTGATTTTACTTCTTGGCCTGTTGTCGGCATTCTTAATAAAAAGAACGGCTATTGAGACCTCCATTTTGAGAACCCCGGGACATCTTTATTATGAACTGGATTCATCCCATTACAGAAACCTTTACAATCTCAGGATCATCAACAAAACCCGAAATGCTGTCCCCTTTGAAATAAAGTTGTTATCCCATGAAGGAAAAATTACTTTACTTTCTGCAAACCCTGTTGTTGAACCTGAAAACAAATGGGAAAGTGTTATGCTGGTGGATATGGATAAATCCCTTTTAAATCCCGGAAAAACAGCTCTCGTTTTCGGGGTCTATTCCAATGGTGTTCTATTACAAAAAATTAAAACATGGTTTCTTATTCCCGAGTAAATTCTTGTGATAAATCCTTTATTTTGCACATTTAAAAGAGTTACGAATGAAAATTAAATGGAATTGGGGTACAGGAATTTTTCTTGTTATCATCCTGTTTTTTGCAAGCATGGGATTAAGGATTTATATGAGTTACAAGCAAGACCCCGAACTTATTACTGACGATTACTATCCAAAAGGTTTAAAATATCAGAACACCATTGATAAAATAAAAAACTGGGAAAAAATAGGCGATAAAATACAAATCAACCAGAATCAGGAAGGTCTGGTAATTCAATTTCCGTCATACTTTAAAAACAAAAAACCCGAAGGAGAAATATGGCTTTACCGTCCTTCCAATGGAAAACTGGATAAATTTTATCCTCTGTCATTAGATAGCCAGCTTATTCAAACCATTCCTGCCCGTGACCTGGTTAAAGGTAAGTATTATCTCAAATTTGATTTTAATTGCGATGATAAATCCTATTATTACGAGGAGGAATTTTTTATCAGATAGCACACATGAGTTTCCTGGTCAGTGCATTTATTCTGGGATTATTAGGCAGTACGCATTGCCTTGGAATGTGCGGGCCCATTGTTCTTGCTCTGCCCATCTCCAGTAACAGGCGTTTTTATTCTTTTTTTTCCTTGTTACTTTATTCCCTGGGCCGCATGTTCACTTATGCATTGCTGGGAGCTCTTTTCGGTCTTGCCGGGAAAGGGCTTAGATTGGCAGGAGCACAACAGGGACTTTCCATTGCCCTGGGAATACTTATGCTTGCTTCTGTTGTATTTCCTTATTTTTTCAAAAATATCCCCTTTTATGAAAAATTGTTCTCTCCTGTAAATCAATTTGTTCAAACAGGATTCAGGAAATATTTTGCAGCAGGAAAATTACATTCTTTTCTCATTTTAGGCTTGTTGAACGGATTATTACCCTGTGGGCTGGTTTATGTAGCCCTTGCCAGTGCCATGGATGGTTCTTCTCCGTTCTGGGGCGCATTATTTATGTTTGTATTTGGCCTGGGAACATCTCCTCTGTTATCGGCATTGGGCTGGATAAAAAATCTTGCCACATTTTCATTTAAAAAGATAATTAACAAAGTATTGCCCTTTATCATAGTGCTGATGGGTGTATTGTTTATTATAAGAGGTATGGGGCTGGGTATCAAATTTTTAAGTCCGCCTGAACAAGCGCTGGAAATTCATCAGGTTCAGCAAAATGCACCATCATGCCATTAATCCTGTTAAAATTTTTCAGGTACAATTATTCATTATAGTTTTGTAATTGAAAACACCATGTTATGTGCCTTGCTATTCCCGGAAAAGTAATTTCAATCGATGACTCCAACCCTGACTTATTAATGGCCCGGGTCGATTTTGGAGGTGTAATTCGTGAGGTTTGTATTCAATGGCTGGGTGAAGAAGTAAAACCTGGTGATTATGTTATTACCCACACAGGGATGGCAATTAGTAAATTAAGTGAAGAAGAAGCTCGTGCAACTCTGCAAACTTTTAAAGAAATGAGAGAAATGCTGGGCGATGATTTTATTTTTTCACCCGATGAAAATTGAAAGTGGTATTTTTTTTGAGCATTGGTTGCATATGCAATATTTATATTTCTGATGGACCTCGATTTTAAACTTGAAGACTGTATCCGGCATTTGTTGCATGATAGTGAAAAAGCTATCTCTTCAGCTATTACCAAAAATTTTTTCGAACATGGCTATAATCTGACTTCCGATCAATGGGCTATATTGACAAGTTTGTGGGAAAAAGATGGTCAGTGCCAGTATGAATTGGCTCAAAAGCATGATAAGGATAAAGCCAGTATTACTCGCTTGATTAACAATATGGAAAAAAATAATTGGGTCGTTCGCATCACTTCCGAAAAAGACAAAAGAATTAAACTCATATATCTGACTTTTAAAGCCAAATCGCAACATCGCCAGCTTATGGAATTGGCATTTGAAATTATCCAGCGAGCTGTTGATGGTATTCCTTCTCAGGAACTTGAAATTACTAAAAATGTGCTCAAAAAAATCAGAGGTAATTTGAGCAGTTAATTTTTTTGCATAATTGTTGCATATGCAACTTTAATGATTTGTTTATGGAATCACGAATAATACACAAAATAATTACAGCAGAGAAAGAAGAAGCCGCTCCTGGTTTTTACATTCAAAGACCTTTGCCGGCAAAGGGTTTACGAATGATTGATCCATTCCTACTGCTTGACCATATGGGGCCTATTGCTCTCAACCAGGATGATTTGCCACCGGGTGTTCCACCCCACCCTCATAGAGGTTTTCAGCCTGTAACTTTTGTATTCAACGGTAAAATTGAGCATAAAGATTCTCTCGGTAATCATTTTATTCTTCAACCGGGAGATGTACAGTGGCTTACTGCCGGTAGGGGATTGGTGCATTCAGAATATGTCGTACCCCCAGAGCAGGATGATGAAATTTTCGAAGGCATACAATTGTGGGTAAACCTGCCTGCATCACAAAAAATGACACAGCCCAGGTATCAAATGTTAACTCACAAAGAAATTCCTGTTTATCAAAATTCTGCATTAACAGCCAGAATTATTACCGGATTATGGCAGGGACTTACAGGGCCAGTAAAAACCTATACTCCCATGATTATTCTGGACATTTATATTCGCGGTGACGAAAAAATTTCGGTTCCTGTTCCTTCTTCGTTTAATGCTTTTATCTATGTTGTTTCGGGTAGAGGTGTATCGTCCGGAGCAGATATTTTTCCCCATCAGCTGATTTATTATTTCCGTTCAGGAGATCAAATAGATGTTCATGCTATCAACGATACTCATATCATGCTATTCGCAGGTGAACCTATAAATGAACCTGTTGCAAGCTATGGACCCTTTGTAATGAACAATATGACTGAAATTCAGCAAGCTATAATGGATTATGAAGAAGGTTTAATGGGAAATTTATTAACTTAGTAATTATGTTTAACCAAAATAAATGCTTATGAAGGATTTAAATTACTCTCGAATCGGGCAAATTGTATTTGCCCTGCCATTTGTGGTTTTTGGCTTGTTTCATTTAATGCAGGCCGGAAATATGGCACAAATGGTATTAAGTAACTGGCCGGCTGCTACAGTTCTGGTCATCATTTCCGGTCTGGGTTTGCTGGCTGCCGGAATTGCCAATTTAATCAACAAGTTTGCCTTATTGGCCAATTTGCTTCTAGCCCTGGAGCTGGTTATTTTTATCCTGGCTATCCACATACCCGGATTGGGTGCAGAAGACGCCATGATGAAGCAAATCGCAACAACTGGACTGCTTAAGGATCTGGCTCTGGCCGGTGGAGCTATTGTTCTGGCCGGTCTTTCTAAAAAATAAAAAACTCAGAGCTGCCCAACCCCCTTTTTGTTCCCCCCTACCATTTTTCAAATTCACCCGGGCAGCTCTTTACTTATCTTCAAGTATGGTAACAACAATATTTCTCCTGGCACGAGGGCCATCAAACTCGCAGAAAAAAATATTTTGCCAGGTGGACAGGCCTAATTGACCATTAATAACTGGTATCGTTTCTGAAGGCCCCACCCATCCCGACTTCAAATGGGCATCACCATTGCCATCCTGATAATCATGTTGCCAGACTCCTTCGGGGATAAGTTTTTTTAAAAGATTAATTACATCATTTTGAACACTTTGATCCCAGTTTTCCTGAATCATAATAGCGGCAGTTGCTCCCTGGGCATATACATGAACCAGCCCGTTTTTGATACCGCTTTTTTGTAAACATTCATTTACTTCACCGGTTATATCGTATAAACCATTTTTTTTATCTGTGGAAATGGTAATTATATGTCTCATTTCCTGTTATTTAAAAACTTTGACCTGAAGCTTCAATCATCTGTAAGAGTTCTTTGTTTCCCGATGTTTTGATTTCATCAGGTGTTCCTTCCCACCAGAGTTTACCTTCATGAATAAAGTATACTCTATCGGCAGCCTCAAATACTGAGGTCATATCATGGGAATTAACGATAGTGGTTGTATTAAATTCGGTTGTAATATCTTTAATCAGCTGATCAATGAGTCTTGCTGTTTTTGGGTCAAGGCCTGAGTTGGGTTCATCACAAAACAAATATCTTGGATTAAGTGCAATAGCTCGTGCCAGTCCTACCCTTTTTTGCATGCCGCCACTCAGCTCTGCAGGGTACAAATGATTAACATCTTTTAAATTAACCCTGCTCAAACAAAATTCTACTCTCTCTTTGATTTCTTTTTCAGACATATTCGAGAACATCTTCAAAGGAAAAGAAATGTTTTCTTCCACTGTGAGTGAGTTAAAAAGAGCAGCACTTTGAAACAGCATTCCTATTTCTTTTCTTAACTGAGTTAATTCATTGGGCCTCATACGGGTAATGTCGCGTCCATCGTATAAAATTTTTCCACTTTCAGGCTTCAAAAGACCATTGATGCATTTGAGTAATACAGTTTTTCCGCTTCCACTACTTCCGATAACCATGTTTATCATTCCCTGCGGAAAAGAAGTATTGATGTCAAACAGCACCTGTTGACCTTCAAAAAATTTATTTACATGAATTACTTCTATCATAGGAGTAGTTGTGCAAGCAGATAATCAAAAAATAAAACAATAATAGCGCTTTGTACTACAGATCTTGTACTGGCACGGGCTACTTCGAGCGAACCCCCTTTTACATAAAACCCGTGATAAGAAGACACACTGCTTATCACAAAAGCAAATGTTACCGCTTTGATTAATGAAAAAATCAGAGTAAAAGGCTTAAAAGTGTGCCTTGCTCCTTCGGTAAAATCTTGAATAGCACAGATACCTGTAAGGTCGCCAATAGCTGCACCTCCGGCTATGCTCAAGGCTATGGAGATAATAATCAACATGGGAAAAACAAGAACAGAAGCAATAACTTTGGGTAAAATTAAATAATTAGGAGAATTAACACCCATAACATCCAGAGCATCAATTTGTTCGGAAATTCTCATGTTTCCCAGTTCAGAAGCGATATTCGAACCTACCCTTCCGGCCAGAACCAGGGCTGTTATAGCAGGTGATAATTCAAGCATGGATGTATCCGTAATTATTTCTCCGATGGCAGAGTCGGGAACAAAGCTTGAAACAAGTTGATATGCAATTTCAATGGTCATTACCATCCCCATAAAAATGGAAATCATAATCACAATTCCCAGAGACTCTATTCCAATAATGTTAAATTCCTGAATAATTCTTTGAAGCAAAATACGATGATTGTCGGGTCGGCTAAAAGCCCTTTTCATCAACAACAGATATCGTCCAAAATGATAAAACAGTAACATCTTGTACCATTCTTTTGCAAAGGTAATCAAACTTGGCTTTAATTAGCTTTGCCTTTTTAATGTCGTATTTTTGAAATTCAACATAACCGGTGTATGAATGACAATTTATAAAAGCTTTGAAATAAAAACAGGAAATATTCAATTGGGGGGTGGACAGGATTGTGTAATTCAGTCCATGTTAAATGTACCTTTACGCCATATCCATGAATGCATAAAGCAAACATATGAACTTGTTGAAGAAGGTTGCAGAATGGTTCGGGTTGCCATCATTTCTTCAAAGGATATTCCCTATTTAGCGGAATATAAACAGATACTTCAAAAGAAAGGTCTCTCCATTCCCATCATAGCAGATATTCATTTCAATCCATCTCTGGCATTTAAAGTAGTTCCGCTGGTGGAGAAAGTACGAATAAATCCGGGAAACTTTGAACATTCATATACACCAGGTAACAGAAATCCGGACATACCAACCGTAAAACGATTGCAAAAACTTGCAAAGCTTTGTGAGCAACATCAAACTGCTTTGCGTATTGGTGCCAACCAGGGCTCTTTATCGCCAAGGATACTTTATGAATTTGGCAATACCAGCATAGGCATGGTAGCATCAATTATGGACTATGTTTCCATTCTGGACTCTGTGAATATGAAAAACATTGTTGTTGCAGCTAAATCTTCCCATATTGATTTTTTAATTCAATCGAATTTTATGCTGGCCAATGAACTTATGAATAAAAGAACACCCTATCCATTTCATATCGGAGTCACCGAAGCAGGTACGGGTAAGGAGGGAATAATTAAATCCATTATAGGTTCGGGAATATTGTTGCTGGCTGGTCTGGGTGATACTTTGAGAATCTCGCTTGCCGGCAATCCGGTTCATGAAATTCAAGTGGCTAAAAACTTATTAGCAGGTGTTAGTTTGTTGAAATCAAAACTTAATGAAAATTTTTTAAAAAAATTGATTAACATTATCTTAGAAAACATTAGCAAAAATACCAAATACAACCC
>CAYNBC010000099.1:0-7888 GCA_964395255.1 uncultured Sphingobacteriales bacterium
CTTATGAGAGATAGCGATACTCCCGGTCATCATGATATTGAATTGACATTGAATAAAGATGAAAAGATGTACCTTGAAATCAGTTATTATCCCATATTTAATGAAAATGGAGTAAAAACAGGACATACATTTATTTTGCATGATATCAGCCGTTTAAAGAAAATGGAATCTGAACTGTTGGAATATCAAAAACAACTGGAAGAAAAAGTAAAAAACCGTACCCATGAACTCGAAGAAAAAACCCGGGACCTGGAAAGAACCAACAAAGAATTGAAAATGCTTAACAGTGTATTTCTTGGGCGCGAATTCAGAATTAAACAACTGAAAAATAAAATTGCTGAGCTCGAAGAACAATTGAAAAACAGTGAACAATAAAGCCATGCTGGATAAGTTATTAAAACCCAAACAAAAATCTGAATTCATTAAAAAGGCATACGAAACTTTTTTCAGAGAAATACCTTATCCGGTTATTTTTCAGGATACCAAACATAATATTCTGGATGTAAACACTGCTGCAGAGCTTTTTTATGGAAAAACCCGGGAAGAAGTTCTGGGTAAGCATTGCTATGAAGCCATGGGGAGAAACATTCTGTGTAAAGTTTGCTCAATTAATAAAGCTACAAAAAGCGGAAAACCTGAAAGTGTTGAAGTATATATTCCACAATGGGATAAATGGATAATCAGCCGGGCATATCCTGTTTTTGATGAAAACCTGAACTTAAAAGGATTTATTGAACATATTCAGGACATTACCCGCCAGAAAACCCGGGAAAATGATTTGCTCACTGAGCTTAATCAAAGCAAATTGTTTATCAAATGGAGTAATCTGAATGGCTTTTTTGAAAACGAGAAAATTTTCTGGGAAAATTTACTGGATTTTTTAATCCGGGAAACAGGAGTAGATGCAGGCAGGATTTTGTATCCTTTTTCATTAACTTTTGAAAAGCTGGAAAAATTTGAAAAAGGAAATACTGAAAACTTTTATCATATAAATCAGGCACAGATATGGTTTTCCTGGTTGTATGAACATCATTATAAACCCCTCGAAGGCAAACTCATAAAAATTAAATCGAATAAAAACCTACCCTGCCAGCCAGGCCCTGCAAACTATACTTACTTTTGCATACCTTTTATTCCGGATATTGGCAAGCCTTACCTTGTTGAGTTGCTCATTACAAATCAAAAAGAAAAATCATTCACGGATTATGATTTGGAAAATTTCATCACCGCACTGAAAAACACGCATCATGTCATCATCAAATACCAACAACTAAAACAGAAGATTTTTAAACTGCAATCAGAAAAAGAAAAATTATTTAAGCAATACACAGAAATAACAGAAAACGCCCAAAAAAATGAAAAACAGCTTGCATACAATCATAAAGCACTGGTTTATCTGGCAGAAGACCTGAACGAAATGCAGCAGGAACTGGAAAAAGCCTATCAGCAAGCACAGGATACTGCCCGGGAACTGGAAGCATATTCTTATACCGTTTCCCATGATTTGAAAGGTCCATTGTTCAGAATAGGTTCTTTCCTTGAAATGCTTGAAAATCATCTGGAAATTACCGACCCCAAAGCAGTTTACTACCTGGACAGAATAAAATATAATCTTACCTACATGAAAGAAATGATTCAATCGTTATTGAGACTTTCAGCAATTGGAAAACAACCTTTGAATAAAAAAACTATTAAGCTCGAGCCCCTGTTAAGAAAGCTTTTTCAGGATTTTGAAACCCGTACCGACAGAAAAATTGAGCTGGTAGTAAAAGAGCAAATAAGTATTTATGCTTCGCCCGTTCTGGTTGAAATTGTGTTTAACAATTTGCTGGATAACTCTATTAAGTTTTCCGCTGGCAAAGAAAAAACCATCATAAAAGTCTATAAAGAAAAAGGAAGCAAAACGGTTGTCATATTCGAAGACAATGGAATGGGCTTCGACAATAAATATGCATTGCGTATTTTTGAGCCATTTGTACGATTACCAGGAACTGAAAAACACACGGGACAAGGTATTGGGCTGGCAACCATAAAAAGAATTGTTGAGTCTCATGGAGGATGGGTCAAAGTGGACTCGGAAAAAGGTAAAGGTACCCGGTTTTTTATTTACTTTCCTGATAAAAATGAAACTTTATGATAAAAGAAATTGTTGTTATTGAAGACAATATAGATGATGCAGAATTGATAAAACTTGCCATACAAAGAATAAAAAAAGAGTACAAAATAAGCGTTTTTTATCAGGGAAAACAAGCCCTTGATTATCTGCATCATCCCGAAGAGAAGAAAGGTATTTTTACTTTTTTAATTCTGCTTGACCTGAGGATGGAAGAAATGAATGGATTTCAGGTTTTAACCGAATTGCGCAGAGATACAGCCACACTGTATACACCTGTGGTTGTATTTTCCTCCTCCAGCCTTATGCCCGACCTGGTTAATGCTTATCGCAAAGGAGCTAACAGCTATATTGAAAAACCCGTTGATGGTTCTTTGTTTTTTGAAACCATCGAAAAAACTGTTTTATACTGGGACGAAGTGAATATTTTTCCTTACCTAAAGTATGATTGATGGAAAAACAAGATAAAATAAACCTTCTACTTGTGGAAGATAACCGTGATGATGTTGAAATCATCACGCATGAAATTAAAAAAGCAGGCTTTGATGCTGAAGTCTTCTGGACGGATCAATGGGATAAAGTTGAAAAACAGATTAAAAAGGAAGCACCTGATATCCTCATTACTGATTACCGTCTTGAAAATTTTACAGGTGATGATGTTTTATCCCTTGTAAAAAAATACAAACCCGAAATACCTGTAATTGTTGTTTCAGCTGCCCTTCCCGATGATGTCGCTTTGAAAGTAATTCAAAGAGGAGCACTCGATTATATTTCCAAAAATCAATTGAGTAAGCTGGGTTTTGCCATTTATCGGGCTCTGGAAAATATTAAATACAGAAAGCAAATTAATACTTTACTCAAAGAGAGCATTGAGATAAGAAAAAACCAGGAAATCTTAATCAATCAGCTACCGGGCGCTGTTATAAGCTTGATGTGCGATGAAATTCTTACCATGACCTATTGTTCTCCTCAATGGAAGGAGCTCACCGGCTATGACCCTTCCCAGTTTTTGTTTAATTATTCTTACAGCCTGATAGATATTATCACGGAAGAGGACAGAGAATTTGTAAAAAAAAGGATATTACAGGAAAAGCAGGCCGGTAAAAACATTGAGCTTCGCATGAGGATACTGGATGCCCATCAAAAGCAACGCTGGCTGCAAATGTACGGAACCTATACCCTGACAGAAGAGCGCCAATTCCGCATGGATGCTTTTCTTCAGGATATCACCATTTCCATAGAACAACAAAATGAATTGCATGAAAAAATAGTACTCCTTGAAAATCTGATTAAGACTCCCACTGAATTTGCGATTTTCATTCTGAAAAAAAGCGGGCCCGGTTGGTTTGATTATTACCCCCAGCTATACAGCCCGTCCCTGCAAAATATTCTGGATTTAAATGAAGAAGAAATCAAAGATTTTTCCCGTTGGTTAGCAGGCATAGATAAAGAAGAACAGGAAAGGCTCATGGAGAAATATGTAAAACCTGTTAATCGCGGACATTTCTCACATGTATTCAGCTACACCACTCCTTCAGGCAAAAAGCGTTATATATCCGTTCAGGCTACTGCTTTACTTGATGCAGAAAACAACCCCTCAAATATTTATGGTATTATTAAAGATGTAACCCAGGAATATGAAAGCTCTGTTCAGATAAAAAAAAACATTTCTCTTCTCAGGAGAATGTATCATTCAGCACCTATGGGATTTACTTTTATTAGTCTGGATGGCTTGATTCAGGATATAAACAATGCCAAGTGCTCAATGCTGGGCTATACAAAAGAGGAACTACTGAACACTTCCGTTTTCGACTTATTTAGCCCTGGCCAGAATATTCCCCTTCAGGAGTTGGAAGAGAAAGCCAGACAGGGCAAAACCATTACCCTGCATTTTATCAAACTGAAAAAGAAAAACGGAAATGACCTTATTGTAGACCTGTATTTATCGCCCATCCTGGATAAAGACGGAAATCTAACGGGGACATTAAGTGTTTCAGTGGATCAAACCGAAAAATACAGGGAATATTTAGCCAGGGATATTCTGGCTAAAGTCGGGGAGTCGGCTGTTAAATCTGAAAACTTAAGAGAATTCCTGGAAGACATCAGGAAATTCATCTCAACAGCACTGGACACCCGGAATTTTTTCATCGCTTTTTATGACGAAGAGGAAGACACACTCGAACTGAAAATAAGCTATGACGAAAAAGATGCTTTTGAAAAAGTCCCTGCACAAGGTACTCTGTCAAAATGGGTAATTCAATCAGGGAAGCCCTTACTGATAAAAGAAAAAGAAATTATTCAATGGATTCAGGAAGAAAAGATTAAAAAAGTAGGTACCATCCCCAGATGCTGGCTGGGAGTACCACTTAAAGATAGAAACAACAAAGCATATGGAATTTTAACCCTTCAAAGTTATTCGGATGAAGAAAAATACACTGAAAATGACTTAATGTTTCTTGAATTATTGTCTTCGCAAATTAGTCTGTTCATTGAAAACAACATCCAGAAAGAACAACTCAAAAAAAGAGAAAAGGAATTGACCGAAGCACAAAAAAAAGCAGAGGAATCCGACAAATTAAAATCTGCTTTTCTTGCTAACATAAGCCATGAAGTGCGTACCCCAATGAACGCCATTATAGGATTTGCCCAGCTGATTCAGGATGAGGCTACTGAATCGGAAACTATACAGGAATTTACCCGTTATATCATCAGAAACTCCCGCATTTTGCTTAATCACATCGAAGACATTATTGATATATCCCGCATTGAATCAGGAGAGTTTGAGATTTCCCTGGCTCCTGTGCGACTCGAATCTATCATCCATTCATTGGTTTCAAAATTCAAAGATGAACTTGCAGAAAGTGGAAAAGATATCGTATTAAAAACACGCATGGATAATCCCGGGCTCATATTTCAAACCGATGAAGCACGCCTGAAACAAATGCTCTCCTGCCTTATTGATAACGCCATTAAATTTACCCAGGATGGTTATGTTGAACTCTCTGCTGAGGAAATAAAAAAATACAACAAAAGAGCTCTCCGTCTATGTGTTAAAGATACAGGAATCGGTATTCCTCCCGACAAACAACAAATCATTTTTGAAAGATTTGTTCAGGCCGAAGATTCACATACAAGACAATTCGGAGGTCTGGGGCTGGGCCTGAGCATCGTTAAAAAGCTTGCAGATATGCTTAATGCCGAAATACAATTAAATTCAGAACTTCATCAGGGTACTGAAGTTATCATTGATATACCCCTTGTTGAGGTGGAAGAGGAAACAAAGACCGTGGCTGAGGTTCAGCATGCGTCCGAAGTTAGTGAGAAAAAAATTCTTATCGTTGAAGACATTTATTCCAACTATCTCTATCTGTACAAGGTGCTCAAATCCAACGGTTATAATACGCTATGGGCAATGACAGGAGAAGAAGCACTGAAACTGGCCCGGGAAAATGAAGATATTAACCTCGTTTTGCTGGATATCAATTTACCCGATAAAACCGGTTATGAAGTTTTAAATGAATTAAAAACCCTGAACAAAAACATACCCGTCATAGCTCAAACAGCCTATGCCCACACCGAAGACAGGGTTAAAGTCTTTGAAGCCGGATTTGACGATTACCTGGCAAAACCCATTAAAAAAGACCTCTTGTTGAAAAAATTGAATCAACATTTGAAACCTCAGTTATCCAATAACCAGAATTAATTCATATTTTTAATGACTGCATCACCAAATTCCGAACATTTCAACAAGGTGGCACCATCCATCAAACGGTGAAAATCATAAGTTACGGTTTTATTTTTGATAGTTTGAACCATACCATTCCAGATAAGGTCATGGGCTTCATGCCATCCCATATATTTAAGCATCATAGCACCCGACAAAATAACCGAACCGGGATTCACTTTGTCCAGATTGGCATATTTGGGAGCTGTTCCGTGAGTGGCTTCAAATATGGCATGACCTGTGACATAGTTGATATTGGCACCGGGGGCAATACCTATGCCTCCAATCTGTGCAGCCAGAGCATCTGAAAGGTAATCCCCGTTCAAATTCATGGTAGCTATTACATCGAATTCACGGGCACGAGTCA
This sequence comes from uncultured Sphingobacteriales bacterium, assembly GCA_964395255.1. Lineage (GTDB taxonomy): Bacteria > Bacteroidota > Bacteroidia > CAILMK01 > JAAYUY01 > CAYNBC01. The sequence goes on from CAYNBC010000099.1 coordinate 6,205, forward strand.
ATACCTGTTGTAGTGTAATATCTGCTATGGTATCTTTTATCATCAGTTTGTTTTTCCATTGACCGTTTCCATGGGTTGGGATTAGTTTCATGACTTCTTCAACTTCTGAACGTACTTCAGCCTTTTGTTTGTCGGTCATCATATCATAACCGGGCTCAATCATACGGGCATTTTCTTCAATAGTAATGTCAGGCTTGTTTTCTATGTTCTGAAGAATCCAGCTTTCTCTTTGCGTGATAATTTTATTTCTGAATTCATCACGAGCTACTTCGTATCCCCAATTCTTGAAAGCTCCTTCGGTAAATTTCATGATATTGCCCTTGTGTACAAGGGTAACAGACTTTCTTTTTTCCTGCAGTGCATATTGGATGGCAGCTCTGACCAGCCTTTTACTTCCTTCTTCGGAAACAGGCTTGATACCGATACCTGAAGTTTGAGGAAAACGGATTTTCGTCACGCCCATCTCATTTTCAAGAAAATCAATAACCCTCTTCACTTCAGGGCTTCCTTTTTTCCATTCAATACCTGCATAAATATCCTCTGTATTTTCCCTGAAAATAACCATGTCTACATCTTCCGGATGTTTAACCGGAGATGGAACACCATCTATATATTTCACCGGACGCAGGCATACATAAAGGTCAAGGGTCTGCCTCAGAGCCACATTCAAACTGCGTATACCTCCTCCAACGGGTGTAGTTAAAGGTCCTTTAATACCGACCAGATATTCTTCAAAAGCCTTAACTGTTTCGGAAGGGAGCCAATCACCCATGCGGTTGAAAGCATTTTCACCGGCAAAAACTTCTTTCCAGACAATTTGCCTTTTACCTTTATAAGCTTTTTCTACTGCAGCATCAATAACTTTTTTGCTGGCCCGCCAGATATCAGGTCCGGTTCCGTCTCCTTCAATAAAAGGTATAATGGGAAAATCAGGAACGACCAGGCTTCCGTTTTCCATTCTTATTTTTTCTCCTTTCATACATGCAAAATTTTAGGAGGCAAAGGTAGTAAATTTTTGCAGCACCTCTAAGCCCTGATGTGCTTTGATGTCATTCAGAAGAAGCCCTGCCTGTCTTTTCAAGCTTGCCTCCTTTAAGGAGCCATTCTTCTACCGAACCATCATACACTTTTACCTGGTTGTAACCGGCTATGTATTTAAGGGCAAAATACACCGAAGATGCAAGAATTCCAGTGTTGCAATAAACAATAATGGGTTTATTAAACTGGGAGGAATAAGGTTCAAGTACTTCTTTTAATTTTTCCTGAGAAATAAATTTTCCGTTTTTTAAAATCTTGCTGTAAGGAATATTAATGGCACCTGGAATATGTCCCTTTTCATTGTAACTGCTTTTTTCTCCGGTATATTCTTCCGGTTCACGAGCATCTATCAGTAATACATTCGCATTTTCCACAGCTGATTTTACTTCATCAAAGGTAGCCAGTTTACTGTTGTCGGGTTTTAAAGAGCTTACATCCGCTTTTCTGGCCTGTTTAGCCATGGCTGTTACTGGTTTCCTTTTTTCTTTCCAAGCAGCCATCTGCCCCTGAAGGATATGTATATCGGGATATCCCAGATAATCCAGTATCCAGAATAACCGGGCAGCATACTTACCCGTCTTATCATCATAAATGATGATTTTTTTGCCCGGATCAATACCTTTTTTACTCAATATGGAATAAAGAC
>CAYNBC010000100.1:0-7856 GCA_964395255.1 uncultured Sphingobacteriales bacterium
ATTGGCAAGTTTTGGATGAAGGGTTATTTTCTTTTCATAAATTTGAAAAAAACTATTCCCGGATGCTTGTTAAGACGCATGGTAGTGCCGTTATAGGAGTTGATGCCATCCATATCACCATAGAAGTAGATATCAGTTCAGGTATTAAATATTTTATGGTAGGATTGCCTGATAATGCGGTCAAGGAAAGTCTTCAAAGAATTGAGGCGGCTATCAAAAACAATGGCTTTCGGATGCCAAGACAAAAAATTGTTGTCAATCTGGCTCCAGCCGACATCCGGAAAGAAGGCTCAGCCTATGACCTTCCCATAGCTCTGGGTATACTGGCTGCATCGGGTCAAATGAATAGTGGCAAACTGGATGATTTTATGATCATGGGCGAACTGTCGCTGGATGGAAGTATAAAACGCATCAAAGGAGCGCTTCCTATAGCTATCAACTCCCGAAAAAATGGTTTTAAAGGTTTGATTGTTCCCAAAGAAAATGAAACTGAAGCAGCTATCGTAGATAAAATTGATGTTTACGGGCTAAACAACATTGTAGAAGCCGTAAAATTTTTTAATGGTGAATACTCTCCCGAACCCTGCAAGATAAATACACGGGAAGTTTTTTATGAAACCCTTAACAATTATGATTTTGACTTTGCCGATGTCAAAGGGCAGGAAAACATCAAAAGAGCTCTGGAAATCAGTGCAGCTGGAGGGCATAATGCCATTATGATAGGGCCTCCCGGTTCAGGTAAGACCATGCTGGCCAAACGCCTTCCATCCATTCTTCCTCCTCTGGATTTATATGAAGCTCTTGAAACTACCAAAATTTATTCCGTGGCAGGAAAACTGGCTTCCGGTAGTACACTAATGTCCTGCCGTCCTTTCCGGGCTCCCCATCATACAGTTAGCGATGTCGCTCTGGTGGGAGGCGGAAATAACCCTCAACCCGGTGAAATTTCTCTGGCACACAACGGAGTATTGTTCCTGGATGAACTACCTGAATTTAAAAGGTCTGTGCTTGAAGTTTTGCGACAACCTATGGAAGAACGAAGAATTACAATTTCAAGAGCCAAATTCACCGTGGACTATCCTGCCAGTTTTATGCTTGTGGCAGCCATGAACCCCTGTCCCTGCGGCTATTACAATCATCCGGAAAAAGAATGTGTTTGTAGTCCGGGTGCTGTTCAAAAATACCTGAACAAAATTTCAGGACCTCTTCTGGATAGAATTGATTTGCATATCGAAGTTGTACCTATCGGATTTGATGAGCTTACTGCCAACAGACCGGCAGAAAAATCAGCGGTAATAAGGGAAAGGGTAATAAAAGCAAGAGAAATTCAGAAAGAACGATTAAAAAATTATTCAGGTATTTACTGTAATGCTCAGATGAATTCAAAACTGATAAAAAAATACTGTCAAATAAACCAGGCAGGAACACAACTGCTTAAAGCGGCTATGGAAAAATTAAGCCTATCTGCGCGTGCTTATGATAGAATTTTAAAAGTTGCCCGCACCATTGCTGACCTTGCCGGTTCCGAAGAAATCAAAGTGGAACATCTGGCCGAGGCCATTCATTACCGGAGCCTTGACAGGGAAAACTGGGCAGGATAAAAAAAGCCGTCTTACATGAAGACGGCTTTTTATTAAAACAGAAAAATTTTAACCATGTAAAATATTTGCCTGAGCAGCAGCCAGACGAGCAATGGGAACGCGGAAAGGAGAACAACTTACATAATCCAAACCAACCCTGTGACAAAAATCAATTGAGCTGGGTTCTCCACCATGTTCACCACAGATACCTAATTTGATATTGGGACGGGTTTTGCGGCCTTTTTGTACAGCCATTTCCACCAATTGCCCCACACCTGTCTGGTCGAGTTTCTGGAATGGGTCAAAATCAAGGATGCCTTTTTCAAGATATATTTTCAAAAATTTGCCGGCATCATCACGGGAATAACCAAATGTCATCTGCGTTAAATCATTTGTTCCAAAGCTAAAGAATTCGGCACTTTGAGCAATTTCATCGGCAGTCAGTGCTGCACGGGGCACTTCAATCATGGTTCCAACAAGATATTCCACCCTGTCATTATATTCTTCAAAAACTTTTTCTGCTGTATTACGAATGATTTCTTCCTGCATTTTCATTTCTTTCAGGGTGCCTGTCAAAGGAACCATGATTTCAGGTTTGGCAGTAATCCCTCGTTTTTTCAAATTCAAAGCAGCTTCAATGATGGCGCGGGTTTGCATTTCGGAAATTTCAGGATAAGTATTACCCAGACGGCAACCTCTATGACCCAGCATGGGATTAAACTCGGACAGTTCTTCCACTTTAGCCTGAATTTCTTCCAGAGAAACACCCATGGTTTCAGCCATTTCTTTCTGGCTTTCTTCATCGTGAGGTATAAATTCATGCAGGGGTGGGTCAAGAAGTCGGACAGTTACAGGCAAATCATGCATGGCTTCAAAAATTCCTTCAAAGTCAGATCTTTGCATCACCAGTAATTTTTCCAGCGCTTTTCTACGGCCAGCTTCATCTTTAGCCAGAATCATCTCACGCATGGCAATAATTCTGTCTCCTTCAAAGAACATATGTTCTGTACGGCAAAGTCCTATACCTTTAGCGCCAAAATCCCTGGCTACTTTAGAATCATGAGGTGTGTCAGCATTGGTTCTTACATATAAACGAGCATGCTTGTCAGCCAGTTCCATCAATTTTCCAAAATCACCGCTTAAATCCGGATTTTTTGTTTCCAGCGCACCATCATAAACCTCACCGGTAGATCCGTTCAGGGAAATCCAGTCACCTTCTTTGTAAGTTTTACCGTTCATGACAACGGTTCTATTTTTATAATCAATCACAATACTGCCGGCACCGGAAACGCAACATTTACCCATTCCCCGTGCAACCACGGCTGCGTGTGAAGTCATGCCTCCGCGTGCTGTCAAAATGCCCTGAGCAGCATGCATACCCCGTAAATCTTCGGGGGAAGTTTCAATTCGAACAAGAATTGTTTTCTTTCCTTTTGCGGCCCATTCTTCAGCTTCATCTGCAAAAAACACAATTTGTCCTGAGGCGGCACCGGGAGAAGCGGGTAATCCTTTGGCCATAACCTTTGACTGGGCAAGTGCATCCGGTGTAAAAACGGGATGAAGAAGCTCATCAAGTTTGTTGGGTTCAATACGCATTAATGCTGTTTTTTCGTCTATCATTCCTTCCCGCAGCATATCCATGGCAATTTTAACAGCAGCTGCCCCTGTTCTTTTGCCATTTCTTGTCTGAAGAAGCCAGAGCTTACCATTTTCAATGGTAAATTCCAGGTCCTGCATATCTTTATAGTGCTGTTCCAGTTTTTGTTCAACTTCCACCAGTTGTTTATAAACATCAGGCATGGATTCTTCCAGTGATGGATACTTTTCTTTTCTTTCTTCTTCGGAAATATTTTGAAGTTTAGCCCAGCGCCTGGAACCTTCAAGGGTAATCTGTTGAGGTGTTCTGATTCCAGCCACCACATCTTCTCCCTGAGCATTGATCAAATACTCACCATTAAAAATATTTTCTCCCGTAGCAGCATCCCGGGTAAAAGCAACACCTGTAGCACTGTTGTTACCCATATTACCGAAGACCATAGCCTGAACATTCACAGCTGTTCCCCATTCTTCAGGTATGTCATTCAGTTTTCTGTAAAGAATGGCCCTTTCGTTCATCCAGCTTTCAAATACGGCAAATATAGCTCCCCACAACTGTTCCCATGGATCATCAGGAAAGTCCTTACCGGTTTGTTCTTTAACGGCTTTTTTAAATTCCGAAACCAGATATTTCAAATCTTCAGTATCCAGTTCGGTATCCAGTTTAATGTTCTTTTTCTCTTTAAGTTCATCAATAATTTTTTCAAAGGGGTCTACTTCATCTTTGGAAGCAGGTTTCATTCCCAGAACCACATCGCCATACATCTGAACAAACCTGCGATAGGAATCCCATGCAAATCTTTCATTGCCACTTTTTTCAGCTATTCCTTTTACGGCATTGTCATTCATTCCCAGGTTAAGTACGGTATCCATCATCCCGGGCATGGAAGCTCTTGCACCGGAACGAACCGATACCAACAAAGGATTTTTATCGTCTCCAAACTTTTTGTTCATAATGGACTCGATGTGAGCAACCCCATCTTTTACCTCATCCATGATAAGGTTTTTCAAATAATCTTTACCTTTCTGATTATATAATGTACATGCTTCGGTGGTGATGGTAAAACCAGCCGGGACAGGAACTCCAATAAGGTTCATCTCGGCCAGATTGGCACCTTTGCCACCCAATAATTCTCTCATACCGGCATTGCCTTCGGCTTTGCCGTTTCCAAACTTATAAACATATTTTACTTTTTCACTCATAATTATTCTTTTTTATTGATAAATAAAATTTTAATCAAATTATCGAACCGGCAAAGATAGAGATACCATATCAAAAAAGGATATACATTAACAAAAGAAAAAGGTTGCTCTACACGAGCAACCTTTGTATCATTTATAAAATCGAAATTAATTCCTCAGATTATCTAACGAGCAGCTGCCGTGTTATGGAAGTTCCATCTACAGTGATTCTGCAGAAGTAAACACCTTCTTTCAGGTGATCTACCGGAACATCAATCAGATGTTGTCCAGCTCCATATTGCTCATGAACAACTTCTTCCACAAGCTGCCCCAGAGAGTTTAAGAGCTCAACCCTTACAGATGCATTGTTTTTCAATTCAACAGCTACGCTGGATTTAAGGACAGCCGGGTTGGGATAAAATTCACCCACGCTAAAATGATTGTTTACTTCTTCAATGCTATTGACCCAGGCATCATCAAAGGTGATTCCAAAATAAGTAACAGGATAATAAGACCAGTTGGTCCATCCTGTACCGGCAAAGTAGCGATGATGAGGTGCAGGCCATGGGTCATAGCGCATCCAGCGGGGCACAAATAAACCGTTGTTGTAGGTTTCAAGAGGCCATGCTTCATTGTCTCTGTAGAGGCCAAACTGCCATGTATTCAAGGGTTTGTAGGGAACAGGATTATCCCATTCGCCACCCATGGTGTCGTTATCAGCATAGGGATAACCGGGTTTGAAAGTCCATGTAAATGCAACAGGTCCTTTCAGGTCCATACCACCGGGAATAGCCAGATCCCAGATACCCCAGTAGCCGGTAGCAAAGGTGTGTGTGTCGGCAATGGTTAAAGGAATACGGAATTCCTGAGTAAAGTTCATGCCTTCGCCTACAGTTTTATCGTAGTCAACGGTTCCAAAGGGTTCATTATTGGCTGTCCAGGTATAAGGATAAATTTTGTCGGAACCATACAACTGGATTACCAGCGTATCAACTACATCATCAGAAGTATACCTTTCATAGGTGTACCAGAATGCAATGGTATCAAGGGTAAATGGTTCATTATCTTCCAGCTGGAAATCATCTCCGTAATAATCGGCATAGAGGCTTGAACGGGGGTCAAAAACTGCACCTGCCGAACACCAGCTTACATAACCCAGAATCAGGCCTCCCTGACCATCAGAATACCTTACCAGTGTATTGGTGTCTGGAAATAAAACGGATGCGAAAAAATTCCCATTGGATGTCCAGTTATCTAATGTTGAAACAAAATTGTAATAATGATGCACCTCGGCTCTTTTCAACATGGATTTCAACTCTTTGGGTGGCTTGATATGATCAGCATTTACACCCGGATTCATGTTTTTAAAATAATCCGGAGCTTGAAGATTTTGTCCCATGAGACCTCCGGAAAAAATGACGACCATTAAAGCACTTAATAACTTTTTCATATTTCTGTTTTTATTAGTTAATTCAGACTTTCAAAGATATAAAGAAATACACTTTATTCAACAATTTTCTAAGACTGAAAGGCTTAATTTTACTTTAAAATGTAAATATCCCTCAAGTTTCTGCCGTATTGGTCATAATCTAGACCATATCCAATCAGAAATTTTACCGGAACTTCAAAAACACAATAATCGGGATATACATTTTCCTGCAAAGCATCTTTCTTAAACAACAAAGTAGCTACACGAATGCTTTCCGGATAATGTGAATTTAACTGGGTTATCAGGCTTTTCATGGTTTTTCCGGTATCGATAATATCTTCCAGGATAATTATGTCCTTACCTGTTATAGGTTGTTGAAGGCCAATGATTTCCTTTACCAGACCCGAAGTTTTCGTACCCACATAAGAAGCCAGTTTTACAAAAGAAACTTCACAGGTTAAATGAATTTCTTTCAATAAGTCGGCTGCAAAAAAGAAACTTCCATTCAAAATACACAAAAACAAAGGTTTTTTTCCTTGATAATCACGATTTATCTCTTTTGCAATTTTTCCGATTCCCTCCAGGATTTTCTCGTAGGAAATGTATTTTACAAAAACTTTGTCCTTTATCCTTATTTCATCAGTCATCCGGGATTTTTCAGTCAAAATTACATTAAATTGTAGTTATTTAAATCCTGCTAATAGAAATTATTCTCATTCGATTTATATCTTTGAGCTGCCAAGTTCGAATTCATGGAATCTGCCAGTGATATTTTTTACAAACTGTTTTACAACGAAGAAATCTATGTTTGCAGGGAAGATTTAAAGGTAAATAATGCATCCCTAAGCCGGGATGAAAAATTAAGGGAAACCGACAAAAATAGTAATGCAAAGGTTTTGATTTTGTTTTATGAAACACAAAGTCATAAACTTATCCCCAAAGAAGAACTTGTACTAAGAAACATACTCAGAGCAATAAAGATAAGTTGGGAGGATATTCATCTTGTAAATACTTTTATGCACAGGGATGCCAATCTTGAAGAAATACTGAACCAGCACCCTGCAAAATGGATTTTAGCTATCAATATTCCTGATTCCCTCAAATCACAACTTGAGCAATCCCAGGTAAAATGGATATTTCTGCCAACTTCACTCACGGAATTGGCCATGGACAGGGAATTAAAAATATTGCTCTGGAAACAACTTCAAAAAATGTTAAGATGAAAGAGCTGGTGATTGTTTCTGCAAACTCCCATAAAATTGGAGAAATCAAAGCCATATTACCCGCTAGCTATCATTTAATGACACTGAACGATCTGGGATTTAAAGAAGATATTCCTGAAACGGGAACGAGTTTTAAAGAAAATGCTTTTATTAAGGCCAATACCATATATGAAAAATTTCAAAAAGATTGCTTTGCTGATGACTCGGGCCTTATTGTAGAAGCTCTTAATGGAGAACCGGGTGTTTTATCTGCACGATACGCTGGCCCGAATGCATCTTATCACGACAACAACATGAAGATATTGAGCAAAATGCAGGGCATTTCAAACAGAAATGCCAGTTTTGTTTGTGTGATTTGCTTAATAATGGATGGTAAACCCTATTTTTTTGAAGGCAGTGTCAATGGAAAAATCATCCATGAATTAAAGGGAACAAAAGGCTTTGGATATGACCCATTGTTTATCCCGGATGGTTATGATAAGACTTTTGCAGAATTAAATCCTGAAATAAAAAACAAAATCAGCCATCGCTCACGAGCTCTTGCCGAAATGATTCAATTCCTTCAACAAAAAAGTAATTAACGGGTACTTCCACCCACAATCTCAAGTATTTCTTTGGTGATGGCTGCCTGTCTTTCTTTATTGTAGTACAACTGAAGGTCGTGAATAAGCTCCTCTGCATTTTCAGTAGCCTTATCCATGGAAGTCATTCTTGCGCCATGTTCTGAAGCATTGGCATCCAGTATGGTTTTATAGAATTGAATTTTTAAGGCCATGGGAATCAGGGAATCAACTATGGTTCGTTCATCGGGTTCAAAAATAAAATTGACCCCATGAAATGCTTCTT
>CAYNBC010000101.1:0-213 GCA_964395255.1 uncultured Sphingobacteriales bacterium
ATTAAAAATCCATATATTTAATAATTAATTGAAATATTTATGGTTACTTCGCAATTAGATGAAATACAAACAAAATATTTTTTATCAAATAAATTATAAAGTAAATGAACAAGGTAAAAAATTTTCTGATCATTTTACTTTTGGTTTTTATTACCTTTTTAAAAGCAAAGAGTCAGAACTATTGCACGCCCCAAAAAGTTTGTTATCCTTTTT
>CAYNBC010000101.1:223-7826 GCA_964395255.1 uncultured Sphingobacteriales bacterium
ATGTTGCGAGTGGCTGTTCAACAAATGGCTATACCTTTAATTCCAATTCCAGGATTATTATTAAAAAACTTGATAGCTTTAAATTATCAGTAAGTCTGTATTCCACATGGTACACTATTTATATCAGTGTATTTATAGATTGGAATGCTGATGGTGATTTCTTTGATAACGGTGAATTTTTAGGATATAAATCAGGAAATATTCCGGAAGTATTTAACATTCAGGTTCCGGCCAGTGCTTCCACAGGGCAGACCAGAATCAGAATCATGGCCAATTATGGCACTCCCGATATCAATTCCTGTTCTACTTTAGGTTATGGAGAAGTTGAGGATTATCCTGTAACCATTATTCCTTATTCAGGCACAGATATTAAAATTATTTCCATTGTTGAACCCGATGTGTATCAGCTTGGTAATAATAATCTAAAAATCAGATTTTACAATTCAGGTGCTGATACTATCTATCATTTTAATGCCGGTTTTAAAATAATAGGTAGTAGTACCTATGTTGAAGACACTCATGTTGTTTTGAGCAATCCACTTCCGCCCGGTGCCACAAGTCAATACACCATATCAACACCATTGGTATTGTCGGATACTGCCAGTGTGACGCTGAAAACATGGGTATCGAATCCCAATCAGGTTGGGGCTGATAGTATTCCCTCGAATGACACGCTTATAACTACTGCCAGGTCTGGTTTATCGGGTATTTATACTGTCGGTACATCCGGCTATTTTAATTCTCTTACAGCTGCTCTTTATTATTTAAAAAAGTATGGTTTATACAATTCTGTTGTTCTTTCACTAAAACCTGGAAATTATTCAGGTCATTATTGGATAGCGGACATAAAAGGTTTGTCGGGCAATAATACCCTGACAATAGATGGTCATTCTATTAATCAGGTAAAATTTACCTCGTTGAACACTTCAGGGACAACGATTTTTACACTTGATGGCGTAAAAAATTTGAGAATAAAAAACATTCATTTTGAGTATAGTTATACACATTCGGTACAATCAGCCATTATTCAAATTACAGGAGGTGCATCAAATATTCTTATTGACAGCTGTAAAATCCATGAAAAAAGCGGATTACCGCAGTTGATTACAGGTATTGCAGCAACTTCCAACCTATCAAATATTATTGCAGGCAGGGCCGACAATGGAAACCAGATAAAAATTAAACACTGTAGTTTTGAAAACCTTAAAAACGGAGTTGTCCTGCTGGGACCGTCATCAAAGAATTTCAATAATTCTGTGTCTGAATGTACTTTCAATAATATCAGTGATAATGGTGTTTATCTTGAATATCAGGTTAAATATAAAATCACGAACTGTACATTCGATAATTTCAGTTTAAATTCTGCAACAGCCATCAATATCAGGAACAGCAATGGTGGTTGGATTGGCGAGAATTTCATATTTCCCGGCTCAACGGGTATTCATTTAAGAAGTGAAAATCTTCAGGGTTATTATGACTCAACAGTTGTCATTAACAACATTATCGGAAACTTCAAATCCACGACTTCACAAACTTGTATATATACTTGGTATTCATACCATTTACGAATTTTTCACAATACCCTGGTCAGAAACATGGATTCTACAGGAACCGGAGCCAATTTATTCGTGAATTATCCTAACAATGTAAAGATTTACAATAATATTCTGGCCAACTTTGACAAAGGTCTTTTACTTGATGTAAGTAACATTTTTTCTAATGTTCAGGGTAATGATTTCAACAACAATATCTATTACACTCCCGCAGGTTCAGCCACTTATTTTGCTGGTCATAGCGGCAATTATGCCACATTGCCACAATTTAGAAACGAAACTTACGGGCTTGAGAAAGGGCATGATTCGGAATCGCAGATAGAAAATCCTCACTTTATCAGTTCGACCAATTTCCACATTAAACCTTCCTATCTAAAAACAAAAGGAAAACAATTGAACATTGTTACTGATATAGATGGGGATACGCGATGCCAGATAGTCGTAACTCCAGGAGCCGATGAAAATGCATATTCATATCCCAGGCCGGTTGTTACATTGATAGGAGACGATACAGTTTGTTATGAAAGCCCGGTTACATTTCTGGCACAAACCGGGGACTCTATAGAATATAAGCTTTCCTGGTACATAAATGGTACTTTGAAATCGGTAAATAAGACATTTGTATATACTTTTCCCCGTACAAGCCAGCATGACACTGTGATGCTGATTGCTTCCAATTGCAACAATGCCGATACTATCAAGCATATCGTAACGGTTCGCTCGCCTTCGGCCAAACCTGATGTTGATTTTCTGAGCGATAAAAATATCATAAACCCATTTGAGGAAGTAAAGTTTTACAGTGTTTCCACTCATTGCCCCTCCAGCTGGGAATGGCGTATATATCCCGATTCCATATACGATTCCATGTTGGGTAAAGTACCTACTTATAGTTTTATCTATCCCTCTCATATGAATTCACCGAATCCGAAAATCCGGTTTGAGTATGCCGGTGAATATCAGGTTTGCCTCAAAATGGGAAATGAAAAGGGCTTTGATTCGGTTTGTAAACAGTCATTTATCCAGGTGATACCCAATCACTGGATGTGTCAATACTCCGGTCTGGATGTTCGGATGGCCAAAAAAGGAAAACTTTATGATGATGGAGGTCCTTTTTCCAATTACAGTACAAACAATAATTGCCATTTTCTTTTACAACCCTGTACTGATACAATTACCTTTACACTTCAGGACTTTGAGGTTACTCAAGGAGATTATTTAAGAATTTATGATGGAAGAAATAATCAGGGAAGGCCTTTGTGGAATGTGGGGCGATATGGAATATACGGTATCTTCGGTAGCATAAATGACACGAACCTACAAACCGAGTATCAGGCCTATTCAGGAAGTATGTATTTCGAATGGCAAACAAATCAGATACATCAGAATAAGGGATTTATCGGAGAATGGGTTGCAACGGGTTCAAAACCACCCCGTCCCGTGGCTTCATTTATTGCGCCTGATACCAGCTGCCCCAATTCCCCGGTATCTTTTGTAAATACTTCACAAGGAACGGATTTACTTTATTACTGGACATTCCAGCCGGGAGTTACTTCCCATGCCAGAGATACCGTCTATACCTACAACCAGACAGGGGTATATTCCGTACAATTAATCGTTCGCAATTGCGGTGGGACTGATACATTTGTGAAATCCATTGTTATTACTTATCCGCAACACCCCGCCACACCTCAAGTATCTGTTTCCAATAAAAATCCTCTCCAGAGCCTTGAATCGGTAATTATCAAAGATTCCAGTGAAGGTTGTGTTTCTGCCAGAAGATGGGAAATTACTCCTTATACTTATTCTCTGGTCAGCGGAAGTCTTCATGATAGAGAACTTGAAGTAATATTTCATGATACTGTATGTTATCGTATTAAGCTGGTAACAAGTTATGGAAATTTGAAAGATTCGGTGGAAGTAAGCTGTGCTGTAAAGCCCATTCATTACTGTTATCCTGTTGTTGAAAACCTATCTACTTTAATTGGTATGTCGGAAGTAAGGCTTAATACCATATTTAATACAACAGTTGTGGGGTATAAAGCCTATCAGGATTATAGTGCGAATATTGGGACGACCCTGATGAAATACAAAAAGTATGGTATTGAAATCAAGCGAGGTGATTCCGGGGTTGACATTAAATGGACTATCTGGATTGACTGGAATAAAGATGGTGATTTTTACGATTTTGGCGAAACTGTATTGTCGGTCGATTCGGTATCGGGAAAAACCTATTCAGACAGTTTTGTAGTGCCGTCATATGCAGAATATGGTTTAACGAAGATGAGAATAGGTGCTAATATTGCCGGCTTTCCTAACAAACCTTGCGGACCCAACAAATTTGGAGAATTTGAAGATTACCGAATAAAAATAGTTCCTTATACCCAGAAACCTGTTATTACTCTTAAAGGTAGTGATACTCTATTTGTGTCTCAATGTCAAAATCAGATTAATGATCCCGGAGCTACAGCTTATAGCGAGTTAATGGGAAATATAACATCACGTCTGGTTACCACTCATAATATTAATTTTACCCAACCGGGAGAATATGCCATAACTTATCAGGTATCCGATACACTGGGTAATATTTCCACTGTTGATCGTAAAGTGATAGTGATTCCAGAATCAACACCTCCGATAATTTCCATTGTAGGGACCTTGAAAGATACGCTGAATATTTATGACTCATTTTCTACACCTCAGCTTCTGGTTTATGACAGCTGCTCGGGGCTGGATAGTTTTTATGTAGAAAGTAATGTAAATCCCAACGCTATTGGAGTTTATTATTACAAAATAGTGGCTGTTGACAATCTTGGCAATACAAACACTGTTACCTATTCTGTTGTGGTGGGAGATTTTATGGCTCCGACCCTTCAATTGCTGGGTCCCGTGGTTGATTCTGTTGAGATATTTAACTCATATCAGGAACCAGGATATATTGTGGTTGATAATTATGATAAAAATCCCTCTGTTGTAGTTTACGACAGTGTGAATTCTTCAAAAATGGGTGTATACAAACGATATTATCAAGCCATGGATTCCAGTGGAAATAAGTCACCGTTGATAGAGCGTATTATTAAAGTCGGAGATTATACTCCACCCGATATAAGCACAAATTATAAGGATGGCGATACCCTTCTTCTAGATGTATTTAAAATCCTTCCCGATGTTTATAACTCCGTATCGGATAACAGCGGCAAATTACCTAAAGTTGTTATAAAAGGAAGTTTTAAAGAAAACTTCCCGGATTTGCTGGCTAAGAAAATCGGATTATATTCCTATATTGTTGAGGCTGTTGATGAGTCGGGGAATGTCGCAAGGCTTACATTGTATATCCATGTGGTTGACCGTGTAAAACCTGAAATCTATATGCTCGGGCCCTCTATAGTTAATATAAAACAATGGGAGGTTTACCACGATTCTGCCTATGCTCTTGACAATTATGACAATTTTGTTCCTGTGATAAAGAGCGGTTCTTATTTTGATGATTATCTGAAGAATTTCAAAGCAGGATTTTATGATATTCGGTATGATGCTGTAGATAAATCAGGAAATAAAGCAGATACAAAAACCCGCTATATCAATGTTGAAGTATCTTCCATAAATGAAAGTGATGAAGAAATAAGCATAAACTTACAACCCAATCCATCCACAGGTAAATTTTATTTTCAGGTAGGTGATGCAGGATCGGGTAAATATAAGCTGGAACTATTTGATATGCTGGGGCATATTTGTCTGGAAAAAGACAGGCTAATGATGGGTGAGATCTATACATTTGAACTCGAAAATAGCGGCATGTATTTAATAAGAATTTCCAGTAAGAAAGGAATCCAATATTCCCGGCTTATTATAAGCCGTTAAATGCACCATTCCGGTAAAGACAACCTCAGATTCACATTTGAGTCAGAGGTTTTGTATTCATAAAAACCTTCATTAGATTTGTTTGATGAAATAAAGGTTAATGAAGAAATTTCTGCCGTGGATATTGATTTTGCCTGTTTTCATAGCATTTACCCCTCAGGGACAAAAATACTTTTCCGTGACTCTTGATCAGAATTTTTATACAAAAGGAAAAGTGATGAAGGTCCGGGGAAGATTATATTATGACCTGAATACCGGTAAAATGGTTACCCATTATACCGAGCCTTTTGAATATTATTACCTGGCCAACAATAAAGGTGAAATCCAACTTTATTATCCAGCTAAAAATGAAGTATTGCTGACAGGTGGGCTTGCCTACCGCACGGACAGAACATTGATTTATTATTTTTTATCTCATAAGACTCGCGATTTAGGCCTTGCAGACCTGGGCTTTCGCATGCAAAAAAGTGAGTATAAAGAAGGTCACCTGATTACCTCGTGGATTAATCCGGAAATACAGAATGAAGGTATTGCCAGGGTCGAAACCGTTCATAAAAACTTCCTGCCCATCTATCTGGGATATTATAATGCACGCAACCGCCTTGTACAAAAGGTTTATTATTACGGATACACAAAAGTTGGAGGTCTGGATTTTCCTGCTAAAGTGGTAGAAATTACATATTTACCGGATGGAGATTCCACTATCAACCGGACAGTTTATTCTGATTTTTCGATTAATGAGGATGATGAATCCCGGACATTTATACAATTTAAAGTTCCTTCTGATGCCCGTGTTATTGAAAAATAATCGAAAAATTTTATGTACTATAGTTCTTTATCTGGTTGTGTCGAATGCCTATACCCAGAATCTGGAAGAAGATTTTACCTTGATAAATAATTCCCCAACATTTCATATCGAAAAACGGAAAGTGGAATATTTATTTGCCCATGAAAAAAGCTTTATTAAAAAATATAACCCGGTGAGTTTGTTGCTGGGTTCTTCCTTGTATATTTATCAGAAGTATATTTCACCTCAGTTAAGTGGATCATGCTTGTACCAGCCATCCTGCTCGTCATTTAGCATGCAGGCCATAAGAACCTTCGGATTGTTGAAAGGCACGCTTGTTACCGCTGACCGTCTCATGCGATGCAATCAACTGGCAGCCCTGGATATTTTTGTTTTAAATCTTGACAAACACACACATAAAGTGGTTGAACATCCTGACAGGTATCGTTTAAAAGGCCTTTATCCATGAAAGCCTTATCCATCATTTTAGCTCTGATTCTGACAGCTTTGTCCGAATTTACCCTGAAAGCTCAAAAAAAAGATTTTTTACAGGATTTTAATTTTACCGAATACCTGATTAATACCAAAAAAGATTATGTTTCAGCCCGTTTAAATATTCATTTAAACCTGAAAAAAGCTATTGACCCTGCAACGGTTGATAGTTTTTACTTTTTGCTGGGCCAATGCCATTACTTTACCGGTCAACTGGATAGTGCTTCTTTTTACTGGGAAAAAATTCATCATGGACATCCCTTTTACTACCAGGGCCGGTTTTATGCTGTTTTGATGCATTTGTACCGGAAAGAATATGACAAAGCCTCGTTGGTACTTTCTTCTATTCAACCAGAGGATAGTTTTATGCTGGAGTTATTGAATTACGAAAAATCGGTACTTTATCTTTTAACGCAGCAGTGGACTGATTTTGAAAAAGTGAAAGAGCAATTCACTTTCCGTTTTTTTGCCCTCTCTTCATTTGAAAAAAATTTACTTCAGAATTATGAAGAAATAAAAAGTTTTAGGCCTAAGTCTTTTCTGTTAGCGGGTTTGCTGTCAGCTTTGATTCCAGGTTCAGGAAAGTTCTATGCTTCCAAACCGGGTGAAGGTGCTGCGGCATTCCTGATGGTAGGTAGTCTGGCAGCATTAACTGCTGAAAATGCTATAAAAGATGGCTTTAATGACCCTAAAACGCTTCTTCTTGGTGGAGGGTTTTTGGTTTTTTATAGTGGTAATATTCTGGGGAGCATTGTTGCCGTCAAGTCCAGAAGGGAAGAATTTAAACGATTAAAAGAAGATGAGATCCTTACTGATAATCATATTTTGTTGCGTAATATCTTTTTCAGGTAGCAGCCAATCCATCGACTCTCTATTCAGGCTTGCTGACCTTTACTATCAGGATGGGAAATGG